>CAXBKM010000089.1:0-7492 GCA_963976265.1 uncultured Maricaulaceae bacterium | reverse complement strand
ATGAGGGCTTGCTCGATTCTGTCGAGGCAATGACGCACTTCCTCAATTTGATCGCCACGGAACCCGACATTGCCCGCGTACCGATCATGATTGACAGCTCCAAATGGGAGGTCATCGAAGCCGGCCTGAAATGCGTGCAGGGCAAGGCCATCGTCAACTCCATCAGCATGAAGGAAGGCGAAGAGGCATTCCTGGAGCAGGCCCGACGCATTGCGCGCTATGGCGCAGCCGTCGTGGTGATGGCGTTTGACACAGCAGGGCAGGCCGAAACGGCGGACCGCAAATTCGACATTTGCAAGCGCGCCTACGACTTGTTGACGACCAAGGCCGGGATTGCACCGGAAGACATTATTTTCGATCCCAACGTCTTTGCGGTCGCGACCGGCATTGCCGAGCATGACGACTATGGCCGCGCCTTTATCGAGGCAACGCGGCGGATCAAAACCGAATTGCCGGGCGCGCATGTCTCGGGCGGAATATCAAACCTGTCCTTTTCCTTTCGCGGCAATGAAACGGTTCGCCGGGCCATGCATTCCGTCTTTCTCTATCACGCCATCAAGGCTGGTATGGATATGGCCATCGTCAATGCCGGGCAGCTCGATTTCTATGATGATATTGAGCCCAAGCTGCGCGAGGCGGTCGAGGATGTCATCCTGAACCGTAAACCGGGCGCGTCTGATCGCTTGCTCGAAATTGCGGAAAGTTATCGCGATACGGGCGCGCGCGAGGAAAAGGCCGCTGCCGAATGGCGTTCCTGGCCTGTCACCAAACGACTTGAACACGCACTCGTTCATGGTGTCACCGATCATATCGACGCCGATACCGAAGCGGCACTGGATGAACTCGACGATCCGCTGGGCGTCATTGAGGGCCCGTTGATGGACGGCATGAATGTCGTCGGGGATCTGTTTGGCTCCGGGAAAATGTTTCTGCCCCAGGTCGTGAAATCGGCGCGCGTGATGAAGAAGGCGGTGGCTTGGCTGTTGCCGCATCTCGAAGAACAGAAACGCCAAAAAGGCATCGCCGGAAAATCCAACGGCAAAGTCGTCATGGCCACGGTCAAGGGCGATGTTCACGATATTGGCAAAAACATCGTTGGCGTCGTTCTGCAATGCAATGGCTATGAGATCGTTGATCTGGGCGTGATGGTGCCGTGTGAGAAAATTCTGCAAACCGCGATCGACGAAAAAGCCGACATCATTGGATTGTCTGGCCTGATCACGCCGTCACTCGACGAGATGGTCTATGTCGCGTCCGAGATGGAGCGGCTGGGCTTCGAGCGACCTTTGCTGATCGGCGGCGCCACAACCAGTCCGGTTCATACGGCGGTGAAAATTGAGCCGGCCTATTCCAAAGGCCCGGTCCTGCACGTCAATGATGCCAGCCGCGCTGTTGGCGTGGTTTCAAAGCTTTTGTCCGACAGTGGACGGGCAAAATTTCTGGCGGGTTATCGCGAGAAATATACGCGTATACGTGAGGTCCGCGCACGCAATCAGGCGTCCAAGACCCGTATTCCATTGAGCGCCGCGCGGCAGAATAGCGCCACGCCGGATCGGTTGGGCTATACGCCTCCGAAACCCAGTTTCACCGGACCGCGCGCTGTTAAGGCAAGCGTCGCCGATCTGATTGATTATATCGACTGGACGCCGTTTTTTGCCAGCTGGGAGATCAAGGGCCGTTATCCGCAAATCCTTGACGATCCCGACCGCGGTGAGGCAGCACGCGCCCTGTTTGCCGACGCGCAGGCCATGCTGAAGACAATGATTGCGGAATCCTGGCTATCGCCGCGCGGTGTGGCTGGCTTCTGGCCAGCGAATGCCAAGGGTGACGATATCGCGATCTGGTCCGATGATACGCGGACAGAGCAGGCAGCGACTTTCTTTACGCTGCGCCAGCAGATGGAAAAGACGAATGACAAGGCGCACTTCGCCCTGAGTGATTTCGTGGCGGAAGATGCGCCTGACTGGGTCGGCGGTTTCTGCGTCACCGCCGGTGAAAACCCCGATGTGATGGCCCGCTTTAAAGCCGATCATGACGATTATTCCGGCATTTTGTTTGCCGCCCTGTCGGACCGGTTGGCCGAAGCTTTTGCCGAATATCTGCACGAGAAAGTCCGGCGGGAGCATTGGGGCTATGCGCCGGGCGAAAGCATTGATCAGGAAGAGAGGATTGCAGAAAAATACCAAGGCATCCGGCCCGCGCCGGGCTATCCGGCACAGCCCGATCATACTGAAAAACTGGCGCTATTTGACCTGTTGGATGCCCCCAAACACACGGGTGTGACGCTGACCGAAAGCCTGGCCATGACACCAGCTTCTTCGGTTTCGGGTCGCGCGTGATCAGGTCGAGGACTATGCTGCGCGCAAGGGCTGGACGCTTGAGCAGGCTGAAAAAGCCCTGGCGCCAGCCCTGGGATATGATCCCCAGGCTGACGCGCAGGATGCGGCGTAAGGGGCGGTTAAAACCGGCCCATTTGGTAATCCGTCATGGCCTGACGGACTTCGCCTTCCGTATTCATGACAAAGGGGCCGCCCTTGGCGACCGGCTCGCGCAATTGCTTGCCGGCAATCAGCAGAAGTGAGGCCCCGTCAGGACCCGCTTCAATTCGCGTCGTGTCACCTTCGCCAAGAATACCCAGCTCGCCTTGTGCGACCGGTCCCGGTGCTTCCTGACCGGTCACCGGCAAGAGCACGGAACCGGCGAAAACGGCCAGTATCGCCGAATGCTCGGCGGGCAGGTTTTCCTCAAATATACCGCCAGACTCCAGAGTCACTTCGGCAAAGAAGGGTTGAGTGGTGACTTTGGTCACCGGGCCTTCAACGCCGCGTGATGTTTTGCCTGCCACAATCCGGGCAGTCGCACCGGTTTCCGGGCGGGCATCGACGGGTATCTCGCTCGGATCAAATTCCTGATAGCTCGCCGGTTTCATTTTCTCGGCGCGTGGCAGATTGATCCAGAGCTGGAAGCCGGACATGAGGCCATCGTCCTGCTCCGGCATTTCAGAATGAATGATCCCACCGGCTGCGGTCATCCATTGAACGCCGCCAGGCTCGATTACGCCTTCGTGGCCCTTATTGTCCTTATGGCGCATTTTGCCGGCAACCATATAGGTCACGGTTTCAAAGCCGCGGTGGGGATGGGCTGGAAACCCGGCGATGTAGTCGCCTGGATTATCCGAATGGAAATGGTCCAGCATCAAGAACGGATCGACCATGGGCAGGGGCTGTGTCCCGATCATGCGACGCATACGAACACCAGCACCATCCGTGGCGGCCATTCCGTCTGTGGTGTGAACCAGAGGTCTGATTTTGGGCATTGTGAGCTCCTTTCGCCGACCCATATGGGATGGGGTGCCGGTTGGCGTAATGGTCACGCAGCGATAAAGCGTCTTTCCGGTTTGGCGATAATCGCATGGACAAGCCACATCGCCGCGCGCTACGCCTGTGTGATCACCGACACATAGGCCGCTCGATTCAATCATGAAGACGCCCAAACCACCAAAACTGACTGTCGGTTGGCGCGAATGGGCCAGTCTTCCTGACTTCACGTCAATTAAGGTCAAGGCCAAGGTGGACACGGGGGCCCGCACCTCGTCGATCCACGCCTGGAATGTCCGCCGCTATACCAATGCCGGTGCGCCCTGGGTCTCGTTCGAGCTTCATCCTTTGCAACGCGATAATTCCGTGCGGATTGAATGCCTGTCGCCGATCCACGACATTCGGAACGTGCGCAGTTCGGATGGTGCCGCTCAGGAACGGTTCGTGATACTGACCCGGCTGGAGCTATCGGGCAGGGCGTGGCCGATTGAATTGACGCTCGCCCGACGCGATCAAATGGGATTTCGTATGCTCATAGGCCGAACGGCCTTGAGGCGACATGCCCTTGTCGACCCGGCCAAGTCTTATTTGTGCGGCCGGCCTGACTAGCCAAATTGAAGCGATTAAAGGAAATTCTATGCGCCTGTTGATGCTGGCCCGAAACGCCAATCTCTATTCCCACAAGCGCCTTGTGGAGGCTGCCGAGGCTCGCGGGCACGAAATCGATATTATCGATACGCTGCGTATCTACATGAATATTACGTCGCATCGTCCCGAAGTGCGCCACAGGGGCGAGGTGCTCAAGGGTTATGATGCCGTCATTCCACGCATTGGGGCGTCCATTACCGGCTATGGCATGTCCGTGGTTCGCCAGTTTGAAATGATGGGGGTCTGGTCGATCAATGAGTCCGTCGCAATCGGACGGTCTCGCGACAAGTTGCGTTCCCTGCAATTGTTGGCGCGCGAAGGCATTGGCTTGCCAGTGACAGCGTTTGCCCATGATACCAGCCAAACCGATGATGTGCTCGACATTGTCGGGGGCGAGCCGGTCGTAATCAAACTTCTCGAAGGGACGCAAGGCGTGGGTGTCGTGCTGGCGGAAACCCGTCGCTCGGCCAAATCCGTGATCGAAGCGTTTCGCGGCGCGAAAGTGAACATTCTGGTTCAGGAATTCATCAAGGAAGCCGGCGGAGCCGATATTCGGACCATCGTCGTGGGCGGCAAGGTGATTGCGTCCATGAAGCGTCAGGGCGGTGAAGGCGAATTCCGCTCCAACCTGCATCGTGGCGGGTCAACACACAGCGTTAAACTCACGCCGGAAGAACGTTCAACGGCGGTTCGAGCCGCCAAGGTCATGGGCCTGAATGTGGCCGGCGTTGATTTGCTGCGCGCCAATCACGGCCCCGTCGTGATGGAGGTCAATTCCTCACCGGGTCTGGAAGGGATTGAGGCCTCCAGCGGTGTCGATGTGGCCGGTCAGATTATCGAATTCATTGAGAAAAAAGCGGCAACGGGCAAAACGAAAACCAAGGGCACGGGATGAGCCGCCCTGCTTTTTCGATCGCCGATATTGATGTCGAGGCAGGAACGCGTCGATCCGTAGATATTCCGGTCTCTGTGCTGTCGGACCACACGCCGATGGCGTTGTCGACTAGCGTCATACACGGGCGACGCGAAGGTCCAACCGCCTTCATTTCTGCCGCCATTCATGGTGACGAAATCATTGGTGTGGAAATTATTCGCCGCCTGATCAACACACCGCAGATGAAGTCATTGAAAGGCACGCTGATCTGCGCGCCTATCGTCAACACATTTGGTTTTATCAATCATACGCGCTACCTACCCGACCGTCGGGATCTCAACCGCAGCTTTCCAGGTGCGGCGACAGGATCTCTGGCAGCGCGCTTGGCACGAATTTTTATCGACGAGATTGTCGCGCGCAGCGATGTCGGCATTGATTTGCATTCTGCCGCCGAACACCGGGTCAACCTGCCTCAATTGCGGATTGATGCCGGATCGACCCGTGTCATGGAGCTGGCGAAAACGTTCGCGCCGCCCATCATTGTACAATCCAAATTGCGCGATGGATCGCTGCGCATGGCCGCACGTGAAATGGGCAAGGATGTTCTGGTCTATGAGGCCGGCGAGGCCCTGCGCTTTGATGAATCCGCGATACGGTTGGGCGTCAAAGGCATTCTGCGCGTGCTACATGAATTGGGCATGGTCGGGAGTGCCAAAGGCCTCGCATCCACTCTGACGCCGATGGTGTCAAAGAAGAGCAGTTGGGAGCGCGCGCCAATGGGCGGCCTATTGCGTGCCTGGAAGGCAGCCGGTGAACTGGTTGAGAAAGATGAGGTCATTGCCGCCATCGCGGACCCGCTGGGCGAAACAGAAGAGGAGGTCAGGGCATCTGTTTCCGGCCTGATCATTGGCCGCACGGTACTGCCGGTCGTCAATGAGGGCGATGCGCTCTTTCATATCGCCGAGATCACCAAGACACCAAAATCGGCACCGCTGGCGCGGATCGACGCCGAAACCGAAGGCGACCCGCTTTTCGACGAAGACGAAATTCTGTAACAGACTCAAAGAGCCGCCCGCGGATTGGGATTCGCGGACGGCTCAATGATGGTCCGGGCTGTGTGGACTGGGGAAGGGCGCCCGGACAGATCGGTCCGACTAATGCGCGTCGGGCATGATCACACTGTTGATGACGTGAATGACGCCATTGGATGCATCGACGTCTGCAGAAATCACAGTCGCGCCATCGACCATGACGGAACCGTGGGTCGCATTGATGTCAACGGTGTCGCCATTGACGGTCTCAACAGAGAGGCGCTGACCGGCAAGATCGGTGGAGAAATATTCACCCGGCACGACGTGATAGGTCAGGATCGACACAAGCTGGTCGCGGTTCTCAGGCAGCAGCAGGCTGTTGATTGTGTCCTGGCCCAGGGCTGCGAACGCGTCGTCGGTTGGCGCGAAAACGGTGAATGGTCCGTCGCCTTTCAGCACGTCAACCAGACCGGCGGCCTGAACGGCGGCAACCAGCGTGGTGAAGGAGCCTGCGCCAACAGCAGTGTCAACAATGTCGGCCTGCATGGGCTCTGAATGCGCTGAGCCGCCGTGATGGTCCATGGCAGCAAATTTTGAAGACTTGATGTCGGATGCTGAATGACCGGCAAGGGCTGGGGCGGTAAGAAGCGCCGCGGCGGCGGCAGCTGTGAAAAGTGTACGCATGAATGCGCTCCATCGAGGGTGGGAGGGCCGACCATCGGCCCTTTCAAACATGTGATGTCTTGCGCAAGACAATGGGGTTTACGGCGTGACCTCAGATTTGGACCACGACATTAAACATCCTTAATTTAAGGGGCTTTGGTCTTGGCGATCAGGTCTTTTGGCCTAAGAGCGCGCGCGGGCTTCTTTATCCAAATCCACCACCGCCCGGCGTATCGATCTCTATGGCGTCGCCCGCGGCGACCTCGACACTGAACAGGCCGGGCAGATCTTCGGTCTCGCAGTTTGCATGGATCAGGCGTTGCTGGCCGGGTTGGGCTGCGCCGCCGCCATTGAGGCCAAATGGCCGCTCCACGCGCCGCGAAGAGAGCAGTGAGACGGTCATGGGTTCGAGGAAGGTGAGGCATCGCGATGATCCATCACCGCCGGGGAAGGCACCTGTGCCGCCCGACCCCGATCGTATGCGATGCCAGCCCAGGCGGACCGGATAGCGTCGTTCGAGCACTTCCGGGTCGGTCATGCGCGAATTGGTCATATGGGTGTGAATGGCAGAATGTCCTGCGAAACCACGGCCTTCTGAATCGATGCCGGCCCCGGCGCCACCACAAATCGTCTCGTAATACTGACGGGCTTCGTCGCCAAAGGTGAGATTATTCATCGTGCCTTGCGATGGGGCGAGGCGGCCCGTTGCGGCAAACAATGCATCGACCACAAGCTGGCTGGTCTCGACATTGCCGGCGACGACGGCGGCGGGCTCAACCGGGTTGAGAAAACACCCGTCCGGAATGATCAAAGTGATGGGTTTCAGACAGCCCTCATTGAGCGGAATGTCACCGCCGACCAGACAACGAAAAACATAGAGAACAGCCGCGCGGGCAACGCTGGACGGGGCGTTGAAATTGCTCGGGCGCTGATCGCTTGTGCCGGAAAAGTCAACGATT
>CAXBKM010000088.1:0-7706 GCA_963976265.1 uncultured Maricaulaceae bacterium | reverse complement strand
CTGCCTTTTGCGATTGGAGCGCTAATCTGGATCGAGCGCCAAGGCGAAGGACATTTCCTGACAAGCCCGCTCAATGCCGCCTTGTTGATCGTCGCCGGTCTTGTCACCATCGTCCCGCTTCTGCTCTATATCATCGGCGCGCGCGGGCTTCGCCTGTCGACCATGGGGTTGCTCCAGTTTACCGCGCCCAGCCTGCAATTCCTGATCGCAATTCTTGGGGGAGAGCCTTTCACCACGGCGCATATGGTGACCTTCGCCCTGATCTGGGCGGGCGTTGGCGCATTCGCCTGGAGCCAGCTTCGGCGCGATCGGCGCGCAGTGGCGACAAAGACCTGATGCCTCGCTAATCTGACCTTCGAATCGGGAGGCCCCATTGAGCGAATTTCCAGAACCCCAACGCATAAAATCGAACGGTATAGAATTGTCCGTCCATATCGGTGGGCCGGAAGACGGACCACCGCTATTGCTGGTTCATGGCTGGCCGGAACTCGCCTATTCATGGAAACCGGTCTGGCAAGCTTTAACCGGAGCGGGCTACCGCGTGATTGCCCCCGATCTGCGCGGATTTGGGCGGTCGGACTGCCCGCAGGGTATTGAACACTACGATATGGACACGCTGGTCGGAGATCTGACCGGTTTACTCGATACGCTCGGCATCGAACGCTGTGTTTTCTGTGGCCATGACTGGGGCGGGATTATTGTCTGGCATGCCGCCATGCTGGCAAGCGAGCGGGTGGCGGGTGTCATTGGGGTGAACACTCCGCATCTGCCTCGCCCCTCGACACCGCCAAGCGAAGCCTTTCGCGAGTTGGGCGGTGAGGACCATTATATTTTACGGTTTCAGGAGCCCGGCTATGCCGAAAGCCGGTTTGAAGGCCGCGAGGATGATTTCTTCGCCTATATCTTCGCCAAACCGCCACCCGCTTCCGTGTTTGAGGCCCTCTTCCCGGACATCACCCATATCGTGAAAAATTTCGAAGGCTTTGAGGGACGCCCCGAACGCCGCATTGTCGTGCCCGCCGAAGACCGGAAAGTCTATGCCGACGCCTATAACGCCACCGGCTTTGCCAGCGGCCTTAATCTCTACCGAAATTTTGATGCCAATTGGCAACGCATGGGCGGGGTGGATCATCGCCTGTCCATGCCCTGCCTGATGATTGCGGCGCAATGTGATTTCATGTTGCCGCCGACCCTGGCGCGATGGATGCCGGCCCTGTGCTCGGATCTGGACATGCACACGCTGGAGGGCTGCGGTCACTGGACAATGTGGGAAAGGCCCGATGATCTGTCGAAATTAATGACGAACTGGCTGGCCAATCGGGCCTAGCGTAAATCGGTTACTTGCTTTTTAAAAGTGACCTATAATCTAGAAACACTCATACACTGTATCGATCAGGCGCATGGCACGTGCATCCCCCGCGAGAACAGGCAATTGCCGGTTCATGGCATAGGAGCCGGAGAGGCCGCGCACCGGGTCAGCAAAACCGCACGATCCGCCAAAGCCATATTGGCCAATCGTTTGTTTTTCAGGACCATAAAATCCGTCCTTGGCATTGACCATGGCCCCGGCCGCCAGGGTCAGATCAAAGGGTAATACGCGATCCTGCCCGGACACGCGCGGCTTCATGGCTGCATTCACTACGCGACTTGATATAATACTTGTCTTTTGCAAGTGACCACGCGTTGCATAGACACCCATCAGCGCTGCAATAGCCCGCGCCGTGCCATGGCCATTGGCTGCGGGGAATTCGGCCTCGCGCCAGGCGGCCGCGCCCTTGCGACCCGGTGAGGACCAGGGCTTAAGGAAGGCGGTCGTATTAAATTCATTGATCTCGCCCAGATCAGGCGCGCTGGGCGGCAAGCGGTGCGGGGCAACGCGCCCATGCAGGCTTTCCGGCGTGCCGATATAAAAGTCCAGCCCGTGCGGGCCTGCAATCTCGTCGCGCAATATGCCACCAATGGAGCGTCCATCGGTCCGTCTGGCGACGGCATCGAGGATAAAACCGAGCGTGATGGGCTGATAACCCGATCCGCCGTCTGACAAATCCCACATCGGAGCCTGCGCCGCGAGGCGAGCCTCAATGAAATCGCGATTAAACCAGTCGCCCGCATCCATCTCCTGGGTCAGGCCGGGCAATCCGGTCTGGTGGGATAGCGCGTCAGCGATCGTGATGCCCGCCTTGCCATTTGCCGCAAATTCCGGCCAGTACTGCGCCACAGGCGTGTCGTAATCGAGCAGACCGCGGTCCACGAGCCAGGCGACAACGATACCGGAAATCGCCTTGGTCGTTGAAAAGACGGCGACCAGCGTGTCGTCAGCCCATTCCGCACTGTGATTCTTGTCGACCCAGCCACCCCAGAGATCAATCAGGGGCTCACCATCCCGGTAAATCGAAAACGCGGCACCTATTTCGTCGAAATCGTTCCAGTTTTGCTCAAACACGTCGCGGACAGGCTCAAAGCCCGGCGCAACAAATCCATGAATGGGGGGTGTATCAGACATGTCTGGCGGGGTAACGCTAGTCGCGCGCCCGTTCAAGCATGGATTGCCATGCGAAGGCCCTTGCTGTCGCGCGGCGCATCCTCCGGCAGGCATATCGCCTGGCCTTTTGCGATGCGCTCAGCGACGAGTGCACATATGGCCGCATCGACCAGATCGTCCGGCACAGCCTGTTTTCTGGTATAGGGATGGGGTTCAAAAAAGCCTGGATCAAAGCCCCGTGACCCCAAAACTGCGAGCCGCTCGTGGCGCCCGGGCAGGGTTTTCTTGTTGTGCGCCATTGGAGCGCCCCGCAGCGCCGCAAAAGCCAGTTCGGGATGGGTTTCAAAAACCCGGTCGCACAGAATAGGCGCCATGACCGCATCGACTTCAGCGATCCTGGCCATGATATTGAAGGCCTGTGCAGAGAGTTTCAGACCGCCATGGGCAAAATTTAGGGCGCTGGCCTCGGCATGGGTCTGGCCATCGAGTGCCGGTCGGCAGGGCGAGGAAAACACCGACGATGTGCGGCCCTTCAATCGGGCCCGGGCCAGTTGTTCGCATACTCGCCCACCTTTCACGGATTGATCCAGCAGGCCAATCGGCATGTCTACGGCGATCACACGCGGGCTTTCCGGCGTGGCCAAAATCTCGGCAAAGGACGCAAATATTCTGTGCCGGGGCGGTTGTGTGCCAGCGAGGTCGCGGAACACGCCGAGCCAGCCCGCCGGGCATCCATCCACGCCGAGGACCCAGTCGGGTTGACTGGCTATCGCGGCCCCCGAACCGGAGACATCAAGCACCTGCGCGGAGAGTTTTGCCTCATCCTTGAGAGGGCAAAGACGCGCGGTCACATCGGGCAATTCGATTGCATTCCAGTCTCGTGCCTTGAGAAGTGTGTCCCACACACTGGACGCAGCACTCTCCAGAGCCGCTTTTGGTTCGGCGCCCAGCAAACGAGCGTTCAGAAATGTTGCTGTGAGCAGGTCGCCTGTCCCGTTGGGCGCTTTATCAAAACGCGGATGAGTCACCAGATATGCCACATGGGCATCGGCGTAGAGTATGCCAATATCATCGCCCACCGGAACCGAAGAAACCAAAACCGGCCGCGCCAATGATCGCGCCGCCGACAGGGCCGCACCCGGATCAACGACATCAATCCCGGTGAGCCAACCCAGCTCATAGGCATTGGGTGTCACAAGGTCAGCGCGCTGCACCAATATGTCGCGAATTGCGGCGGACACCGTCTCTGGCACATAGGCCCTGCCGTCATCGCCCATGATCGGGTCAACGACAATGGCCGGTTCGTGCGCAAAGGCACACGCACCGTGCGCCTCTCTTTTCGGAATATCGCGGATCGCATCAATCGCCTTTGCGGCGCGTGCAATCTGCCCGGCGCTGGCGAAATACCCGGTGACCACCGCATCGGTCAGCGCAAACATTCCGTTGGCTTCAATGCCGTCCAGCACGCTGGAAAACAGATCTTCGCCGACCGGGCCTCCACCCGGCTCACCCCATCCAGGATGGCGGCCCAGCAACACTGTTGGCACCAATGCGGTGTCGATGCCCGCCGCCTGCAATGCCGACGCTGTCACGCCGCCGCCAACCCGGCTGGCAGAAACATGTGAAGTCAGAAGCAGCGCAAATCCCATAACAGCCTGTATAAGCAGACCATGAGCTCTACCAAAATGATTCCTGCGCCCCGCTCCGCCCTGTTTGTGCCAGCCATGCGCGAGCGCGCAATTTCCAGGGCCGCCACCGCCGGGGCGGACATGCTGATCCTCGATCTGGAGGATGCCACAGGACCGGATGAAAAAACCGAGGCCCGCAATGTGATTGCAACAGCGCTGGACCTTTGGTCAAGCGCTCAAACACTCCGTGCCGTGCGGATCAATGCGCCTGATACCGATCACTGGCGCGACGATCTGGAAGCGGTCCAAAATGCTGACGCGATTGTTGTGCCGAAAATCCTGTCAGTGGACGATCTTCAGACTATCCGTGCGGCCATGCGGGACGATACGCCCTTGTGGGCCATGATCGAAACACCGGAAAGCCTGCTCAATTTGCGAGACATTGCTCAGGCCGCAATCGATTTGGGCGTGGCCGGTCTCATTGCCGGCACCAATGATTTGACCAAATCACTGCGCCTGCCGTCCGGCTCTGGTCGGTTCGGGCTGATCCCTCATCTTGCACAAATCGTAGCGGCGGCGCGCGCGGGCGGCGTGCATGTCCTTGATGGTGTGTACAATGCCTACAAGGATACCGATGGCTTTGCCCGCGAAGCCGAAGAAGGCCGAAATCTCGGGTTTGACGGCAAGACCCTCATTCATCCGGGTCAGGTCGCGGCGGCCAATTCCGCTTTCGGCCCCAATGAAGCCGAGATTGATTGGGCCAAACGCGTGATCACCGCGTTCAATGACCCAGCAAATTCGGGCAAGGGCGTGATCGCCATGGACGGCGAGATGATCGAACGCCTACATCTGGTTCGCGCCCGCGCTATTCACGACCGAAAACCTGATGGAGACGCCTCATGACCCTGACCCTCTGGCACAATCCGCGCTGCTCCAAATCTCGCCAGACGCTGGCGCTGCTTGAACAACACGGGATCACTCCGGAAATCCGCTTCTATCTTGAAGATGCGCCCGGCGAGGCCGAGATTCGCGATGTTCTGAAAAAGCTGCGGTTCGACTCTGCACGCCAGTTAATGCGCACCGGCGAGGCTGACTATAAGGACCAGGGTTTGAAAGAAATCACCGATGAAGGGGCACTGATCGCGGCCATGGCCAGAACGCCAAAACTGATTGAGCGCCCGGTCGCCATTCATGGCGATGTGCTGGTGATCCTTTAAGGCGCGAAATCACCCCGTCGGCGTCACATTCTGGCCCCTTGCACGCGTTTGTCTTCTGCTCATCCACGGGAAGGGAGCGGACAATGAAAACGCAGATATTGGGCAGCGCGCTGATCGCATTGCTGGCTTTGACCGGTTGCGATGGAAACAGCGCGCCATCCAGAACCGAACAGGCGAGCGGTACTGAAAACTATATGTTTGACGTGGCGCCTTCGCCGGAAATGGCGGAAGAAAGTCGGGTGGCTGGCCTGGAGCGCGATCAGGCTGACGCGTCTTCCGACCCGGCGCTGCAGCAATACATCGCCTACAGCTATAATTTCCAATTGCAGTATACGGCAGCGTCGGTCGAACCCGCGATGGACGCGCACCGTGCCACCTGCATGGCGGCGGGCGCGAATATCTGTCAGGTCGTCGCATCATCGGCCTCCGAACGGAATGCAGACTATTCGCAAGCGCATCTGCAAATCCGCGCGACACCGGACTGGCTGCGGTCGTTTTTGGGCGGGCTGGAAGATGACGTTACCGGTCAAGGAGGCGATATCGTTTCTTCATCCATGTCGTCGACCGATTTGTCACGGCCCATTCTGGACGCCGAAGCCCGGCTCTCCGCCCAGCGCGCCTTGCGAGAACGCCTGACCCTCCTGCTCGCTCGCGAGGATGCCGAAATTGATGATCTGGTCGCACTCGAACGCGAACTCGCACGGGTTCAGGGCAATATTGAAGCGGCTGAATCCAATCTGCGCAATATGCGCGGACGGGTGACCCTGTCGACGGTGGATTTGCGTTATTCGACGCGGGCAACCGTTACGAGCGGCGGCGCAACCAATCCGGTCGTTCACGCCCTGCGCGATATTGTGCGCAATGTCTCAACCGGGTTGAGCGCGGTGATCACCTTCACCGCCCTGTTCGCGCCCTGGCTAATCCTGATCATTCCCGCGATCTGGCTGATCGGTCGCTGGCGTCGACGGGTCAATGCCCGCAAGCGTGCGGAGAAGGCGGGGGGCTAACACCAACCTGACCCCTCTCCCCAACGGGAGAGGGAAAAGTGTCAACCCGTCTGCGTCATGCCCCGATTTATTCAGGGCATCCCGCTCTTGAGAGATTCACTGTACAGGCCGGGCCGTGACGCCGGTGCGGGCCGTCAGTCAGCGTCCAGCGCCGCGACCTGGTCTTCGATCCAAGCGTCCATCTTGGCTTCCAGATAGCCCAGCGGCACGCCGCCATCTTCCAGCAGCGTGTCGTGGAAGGCCCGGATGTCGAAATCAGCGCCCAGGCGATCTTCGGCCCGCGCGCGCAAATCACGCATCAACAACTCGCCGGTCTTGTAGGCCAGCGCCTGTCCCGGCCATGAAATATAACGGGCCACTTCGGTACGGACATTGTGCGGGGCCAGTGCGGAGTTTTCCAACAAGCAGGCTTCGGCCTCTTCACGTGTCCAGCCAAAATAATGCATGCCGGTATCGATCACGAGGCGACAGGCACGCCACATTTCATAGGTCAGGCGGCCAAAATTCTCATACGGCGTCGTATAGAGGCCCATATCAATGGCGAGGTTTTCCGTATAGAGGCCCCAGCCTTCGCCAAAGGCCGTGATGTAAATATTGCGGCGAAACTCGGGAACATCCTCCATTTCCTGAGACAGCGCGAATTGATGGTGATGGCCCGGCACGGCTTCATGGACGCTCAGTGCAGGCAGATTGTAGAGCGGGCGCTGCGCCAGATCATAGGTGTTGACCATATAACCGCCGGCGACACCGTTTTCGAGATTGCCCGGCCAGTAACGCCCAGTCGTATAACTGGGCGCCATGGAGGCTGGAACCGGACGCACCCCATAGGGCAGGCGCGGCAAACGGCCAAAGAAGCGCGGCATGGCATCATCGGCGCGTTTTGAAATCCACGCCGCATGCATCAGCAATTCTTCTTCGGTCTCGGCATAGAATTGCGGATCGGTGCGCAGGAAGTCGATGAATTCGGCGAAACTGCCTTCAAAACCGGTTTCGGCGATGACCTCTTCCATCTCCGCACGGATACGCGCGACTTCGGCCAGGCCGCGCTGGTGAACCTCTTCCGGGCTGGTGTCGAGCGTGGTGTGGAAGCGCGTCAGCGCCTGATACATTTCACGGCCCTGAGGCACTTCGGAAATGCCAATGGAATCGCGCGCGGCGGGCGCATAGACGGTTTCGAAAAACTCCAGCAATTCGGCATAGGCGGGCAATACCCGGTTTTCGATTGCGAAAATGGCTTCTTCGCGCAGGCGCGCACGCTCGTCTTCGGGGAAGGTCGCCGGCAGAGCATCAATCGGAGCCAGAAATCCACTGTCTTCGACCGAAGATTCAGCAATCGTGCGAATCTGTTCCATCACGCCGGGCAGAATGTAGG
>CAXBKM010000087.1:0-7740 GCA_963976265.1 uncultured Maricaulaceae bacterium | reverse complement strand
ACTTTGGCGACCGCCTCTTCATAAGAGATGTCGCGCAGAGCCAGCGAATCCGGTGCCAGCGCCATAAACCCACAGGCCGTGGCATGGCGGGCATAGGCGGCCTGAACGCCGCGCGGCCCGCCGCACCCATGCATCAGAATGACAATTGGAAAAGGCCCATCGCCTTCGGGCACCCAAATACGTGTATGGGGTCGGATTTTCCGGGCCAGCCGGTTCAGGCTGAGTTTTTCGATTTGAACAAAAACACCGCGCTGGCGCGCCACGAAAAATGCCGCGATCAATAAAACAAGCAAAACAACGAGTGCGGGGAGCAACCATAACAGGACTGACATCAACACTGCCTTTCCAGGTGCATTTTAGTCGTCGCTCAAACCATCAAGAATGGCGATGACTCTCTGGTGGGCGGCGCGCGCAGCGCCCGCGTCATACTGCATTCTGGGGTCAGGGTTGCCAGCCTCGTCAAAAGCATGGGTGACATTCGGCCAGATATCATAGTTCACATCCGCGCCCGCCCTGTCCGCCAGATTCAGCGTATGGCGACAATCGGCCGTCGAGGCGACCATGTCGCGCCCGGCCAGTACAGCGTCGATGGCAATCCCGGCTGTTATCGCACGACGACGGCTGCGCGAGGGCAGGCTGCAATACGGATACATCAAAACGGCGGTTTGAACGCCGTCGAGATCGACCGGGCCGGACAATCCGGTGGGCGATTGATCGTCGGCAACATAGCTCAGCGCATCAAGAAGCGCCCATCCACCATGGCTCCACCCAACCAGAATCAGACGCTCGGCATCGATGGCCGAATGTGCGCGCGCCAGGGCGACACTGGCAAATACATCGCTCGCGCGTTCCTGGCCCCACAACCGCATGGCGGTGCAGACCTGCGTCATGGAAACCGCCCGCCCGATCCGCCTCGGCGTCATGGAATCGACGATCATCGCGCCATAGCCGGCCTCGTTCAGGGCGGCAGCATAATCATCCTGCATGGCCCGGCGGCCGCCGCATCCATGGAACAGAATTGCGGTTGGAACCGGGCCGCTGGCCGTATCAGGCAGATGGACGGTTACATGCCCGGACAGCCATTCGGCATGATCATCAAGCTCGCGTGGCTCGACGAAAACGCCGGTCGCGTTCAACACGCTACACCCGCTGACCACGAGGATGGTCAGGCCTGCGACAAGGGCGAGGCCAAGGCGGAGCGGATATTGTCTAAAACCCATTGTAATTAATGTCGGAAGTGACGCATTCCGGTAAAGACCATGGCAATCCCGGCTTCGTCTGCGGCGGCAATGACGGCATCATCTTTTACGGACCCGCCTGGTTGAATGACCGCTGTTGCGCCGGCCTTGACCGCGGTCATCAACCCGTCGGGGAAGGGAAAGAACGCGTCCGACGCGCAGGCTGAACCTTGCGTGGCGGGCGTATCCCAGCCGTTCTCACGCGCCGTGCTGATCGCCTTGTCAGCGGCGAGCCGCGCCGCTTCAACGCGACTGGTCTGACCCATGCCGATTCCGGCGGTCATTTTGTCCTTGGCATAAACAATGGCGTTCGATTTGACATGCTTGCAGACTTTCCAGGCAAACAACATGTCTTCGAGCTCGCCTTGCGTCGGTTCGCGCCTGGTTACGGTTTTCAGGTCATCCAGACCAATCATGCCGGCATCGCGTTCCTGAACCAAAAAGCCCCCGGCAACGGTTTTGGCCGACCAATTGGCCTGTCTCGGATCGGGCATTGCGCCGGTCAGAAGAAGCCGCAAATTGGCTTTGCTGGAAAGAATGTCGCGCGCGGCATCGTCAGCATCGGGTGCAATGACCACTTCGAGAAAAATCTTGGTCAGGGCGTCGGCGGTGACCGCATCAATGGGCTGGTTGAAGGCGACAATACCGCCAAAGGCCGAAACGGGGTCCGACAGAAAGGCCCGCTCATAGGCGTCGGGAACAGACGCGCCCGTCGCGACACCGCAAGGGTTGGCGTGTTTGACGATCACGACCGCCGGGGCGTCATCGGACGGAAATTCGCTGACCAGTTCAAAGGCGGCGTCAGCATCGGCCAGATTGTTGTAGGACAGGGCCTTGCCCTGAATCTGCGTTGCGCTGGCGACTCCGGCGCGGTTGTCGCTGGTCGCATAAAAGGCCGCGCTCTGATGCGGGTTCTCGCCATAGCGAAGCGCATCAATCCGGCGCCCTCCAAAGACGCGATAGTCAGGCGCTTCGTCATCAAGCTGCGTCGCAAACCAGTTCGACACCGCCGCATCATAAGCGCCGGTACGGGCATAGGTTTTGGCAGCCAGTTTGCGGCGCAGATCCAGAGGTGTCGCACCGGAATTGGCTTCCATGGCGGAGATGACGGCATCTGCATCATCATTATCAACGCAGACCGCCACCCAGGCATGGTTCTTGGCCGCGCCGCGCAACATGGCGGGCCCGCCAATATCGACATTTTCAATGCAATCATCAAAGCCCGCGCCGGATTCAACCGTCGCCTCGAACGGGTATAGATTGACGAAGAGCAGATCGATTTCAGGAATGCTGTGCGTCGTCATCGCGGACCGATCGGTTTCATTGCTGCGTCGACCCAGCAAGCCGCCATGAACACGCGGATGCAGGGTTTTGAGCCGCCCATCCATCATTTCAGGAAAATTGGTCACATCGGACACATCGCGCGCTTCAATTCCCGCCTCGGTCAGGGTCCGAAGCGTGCCGCCCGTTGACAGCAGCTCAACGCCCATTGCGCTAAGCTTCCGGGCGCGCTCCACCAATCCGGTTTTGTCAGACAGGGAGATCAGGGCGCGGCGGATGGGAACAAGGTCAATATCAGACATGAATAGCTCTATGCGGGTTCGGGGTGATTAGGTCAGTCTATCGGGCGCGCCATCAGCGGTCACGTCGCCTGGGCCGAAATTGGGTTGATATTCAGGAATGAGATCGGTCAGGCGCGCGCGAACCCTGTCGGGCTCACCGCTGCGGGCCGCCTCGACCAGGGCGTCAATTTTGGGAATGATTTGTGCGGCCACGGGTCCGGCGCCGGAGACTTTCAGGACGCCGCTGGCAGGGGTCTCGCCCATATCCTCATAATCATACACCAGCGCCTCATGCAGCTTTTCGCCGGGACGCAACCCCATATAACGAATCGCGCCCGGTGCATCGGGATCTCGCCCGCGCATGCGCATGAGCTCGCGCGCTATTTGTGGAATCGGGACAGGGTCGCCCATATCAAAGACGAAAAGCGCGCCGTTTTCGCTGTCCGGGCTGGCGGCGAGCGCAGCGGCGTCAAGGACCAGGCCGCATGCTTCTTCGACAGTCATGAAATAGCGGGTCGCTTCAGGATCAGTGACTGTCACCGGCTGGCCGGATTCAATCTGGCGCTCAAACAGGGGAATGACCGAGCCTGCACTGCCCAATACATTGCCAAACCGCGTTACGCACAATCGTGGCATGCTGTCATCCTGGGCGACACTGCGCACATAGAGCTCTGCAGCGCGTTTGGCAGCGCCCATGACGCTGGATGGATTGACCGCCTTGTCGGTCGAAATCAAGGCCACGGTTTTCACATTGGCCGCCTGCGCCGCCTGAATGACACGGCGCGTGCCTTCAACATTGGTCATGACGACTTCGGCAGCATTATCCTCCATCAAGGGGACGTGCTTCAACGCGGCAGCGTGCAGGACGATGTCGGGTTTTTCCTCGTCGAAAATTTTGGCAAGCCGCCTCTGGTCACGAATATCGCCCAAAACAGAACGCCATTCGGGTGCGCCTTCCTGGCGCTTCAATTCCATATCAATCTCATAGAGGCTGACTTCGGCTGAATCGTAGAGAATGAGCTTCTTCGGCTTCAGGACGGATGCGCGGCGCACCAATTCGGATCCAATTGTTCCGCCCGCACCTGTCACGAAAACCACCTGGCCCTCGATCAGGCTACGCGCCAAAGCGCCACTGGACGCGCGCGGTGCGCGGTTGAGAAGGTCAGAGGCTTCGATCGGCGAAAACGCATTGGCTGCATCACCTGATGGGCGCGCTCTTGAAATCCGGACACCTTCAGCCCCGGCTATTTTCAGCAAATCGCGCAGGATTTCCGGGTCCGGCTTTGGGTCGGCCATGATTATGCGCGGTTTGCGCTGTTCGGCGCGTTCCAGACGCCTGACCGTGCGCAACAGTGCCGGCATGCCGCCGACCACTGATGTGCCATGAATGGCGCGACCGGCATGTCCACCGTCGGTTTCAATCAAGGCCTTTACGCGGAATGGCGCGGATCCGTTTTGCGCAAACAGGTCGCGCATGGCGACGTCAAGAGCGGCTTCGTCGCCGACGAGTATGGCAGGTTCCTTGCGGCGATCCTCGAATCGGAAACCACCGGTCAGTGCACCGGTTCGTGCAAAAACCGCAAGCAATCGCGGCGTTACCATCAAAAGCGTCAGCAGCGGCAAGACCAGAAATACCGCAGTACGCGGCAAGTCATCAGCCCGGTTGAACAGGAAGATGAAAGGCAAAAAGACCAGATTGGCCACAATGATGGCCTGCAGAATTCGCACGACATCATTGAGCGCGGTATAGCGCCAGACGCCGCGATGCAGGCCCATCATCGGGAAGACCAGAGCGCAGGCAACACCGAAAATGGCCGCTGCTTTCAACGTTATGAAATCGGGCGCCGGCTTGTTTTCAAGAATATAGCGGATGTGTACCGAAACGCCCATCGACAGGGCACCAACCAGAACGTCGTACAGAAAAATCGACACCATCCGAATGACGGTGCGCGGATTATTGCGTCCGGAAGGTTTCACCGGTGAGCTCATCTAGGCTTTCCCCGTCGCATGTCCGACCCGGCCCAGTCTCTGAAAGGCCCAGCGGACCCGATTGGGTGGTCGTTCCCCAGCCCCATATGGTTCCGCTTCGCCGTGTATGACAATCTGCGTTGTGCGCTGGGGCTGTGCACCTGACGCCAGATAGACCGAACGTTCAAGTCTGACCGGCCCGCCATCGGTCCTGAAACGCCATCCATCGCCGGTGGGCAATACCAGAAGTGCACTCATGGCATCGCGAGACAGCGAGGCGCGAACACCGGGATGCAGGTGAAAGCGAATGGCAAAGCGAAAATGTGTATCGGGGTCTTCGGGCGGGCCATCGTCTGCCGGACGGAACAAGGCATCTTCGCCGCGCAAATCCCCGCCATCCGCCGCCAGAAAGACGCGGCGACGATGCGACAGGCCAAAACTTTCACGATAACCATCATGGCTGCCTTCAAGCCAAACGCCGATTTCCTCTTCATTGCGCCGCGCCGAGACATTGTTGGGCATGTCAGAAAAGCGCGCACCCAACAATTGGCGCTGCCAACCCGGTGCGAGGAAGCGTGAGGACGAGGTTTCTTCCAGTGTCAGGGTGGAATGGGCTGCGGTTGCCCGCACCGCATGACGCCAGTTTCGCGGTTGATCCTGACACCAGCCGCAATTGACGACGACCCGCCCACCCGGCGCGCTGAATTCAAAGGCCAGGGCGCTGGCATGGGCTTGCGCGCCATGTGTGCCCTTCGCGCCCAGAGCCGAATCCAGCAGCAATGTCGCGCCCCCGGAATCGACCCGGTGATAGCCTGAATGCGGTGCGAATCCGAAAGTACGTTTGGGCGCTGCAGATTGTGACAGTGCTGCGTTGATGGCACGTCTATCGCCTTCACCGCCGCCATGAAAATTGGCAAGACTGGAATCGCCCATGCTGAAAAAACGAACCGCCGGGCCGAGGCGGTCAACTGCTTTTTGAATCGAGTCCGGCAGGGTCCGGCCGGCTTTTTCGGCGGTTTTCTGTACGGCGACCAGTGTGATCAAAACGTTGGCGGTGGTTTCCGGTGCCCGGGATATGTGACCCCCGTCGGCGAGCACTTGTTGCGAGACTTCCGCGTCCAGGAGGGTCGCGGCGCGTGCGCGTTCAGCTTCAAACCCGTCCAGAACGCAGCTTGCATGAAATAAAGTTGCCGCGGCACGCAATCGTGCCACGCCTTCCGGCGCCAAATGGCAGACATGTGACAAATGGCGAACTTGTCGGACAAGGCAATATAAACGGTCTGTCCGGTTGTCGAACAGGGTTTCGCCATGGGCCAGCCAGCTCAAAACCCGGGCTGATAGCGTTTCCGGATTCCAGGCAAAACCATTCCAATTGCCAAAGGTGGCAATCCACAAATCCACGAGTTCACCGGCTCGGCTTTCGGCGTCCGTTTCTTCGCAAGCCAGCAAATCGCGCAGCCAGACAAAGCTGTGAAGATGCGCGGCGAAATCGCGCGACGGTACGGTTTGTGTCCAGGGGTCACCGTCGGCGGGTACGTCGAGCGTATCACCGACGAAAACAAATCGACCGTCCAGCACGCCGGAGCCCTTTGCAGGGTCTCCCTGTCTCAGATCCGGGATTGAAAACGCGACTGTGTCAGGAAGTGGCCCGCGCAGCCGCAGCATGCGGTAGGGCGCGAGAATATGTGTGCTGCGGACCCATTCGCGCCGCACGGCCAGCGATGCGGCCGCGATATAATCAGAAAGGCGGACGGCCTTTGCCATCGGGTTCATTCACCCCGCAAGGCGCGTAAATTATCAGCATAGGCGGAAGGGCCACCCTTGAATGCCGCCGTGCCCGCGACCAGAACATCGGCTCCGGCATTCTGGCAGTCCCGCGCCGTTTGCGCATTTACGCCGCCATCGACCTCAATCAGTGTATTCAGGCCGCGCTTGACGATCTGGTTTTTCAAAAACTCGATCTTGCGCAGTTGGGAGGCGATGAAGCTTTGGCCACCAAAGCCGGGATTGACGCTCATGACCAGAACCAGGTCGAGCTCGTCGAGCACATAATCAATCATTTCCGGCGAGGAGGCCGGATTCAGGGCTGCCCCCGCCTTGATACCGGCGCTCTTGATTGCCTGAATGGTTCGATGGAAATGCGCGCCGGCTTCGGGATGGGCGGTAATAATATCGGCACCTGCATCGACAAACTCGTCAATGAAGGGATCGACCGGCGAAATCATCAAATGCACATCGAACGGTTTTTTCGAATGGGGCCGCAAAGCCTTGATGACGCCCGGACCAATGGTCAGATTGGGCACGTAATGCCCGTCCATTACGTCAATATGGATCCAGTCCGCGCCCGCCGCGTCAATCGCACGGACATCCTCGCCCAGCTGCGCGAAATCCGCAGACAGGATGGAGGGTGAAATTTGAAGCGCGCGTCCCATGGTCAAACGGCATATCAGCGCCCCGATAGGCGCGCAAGCAAGCGATCTGCTGCAAACGCCTAATGGCCCGCTTTCACCAGTCTTGCGATGAAAAACCCGTCAATCCCGCCGCGTTCGAACCAGAGATCGGGCGTCAGCCGAACCGAGCCGTTTGCAAGGATGGCTGTTTCAAGCTCCGGCATTTCTTCGGGCCTGACGGGATCAAGCGCCATCTCTGAATGCTTGGCCAGGATTCGGGCCAGCCAGTGCTCGCCTTCCTCGGGCTGGAGGGAACAGGTGCAAATCACCAATCGCCCGCCGGGATTCAAATGGTTGATCGCCGTTTTTGCCAGATCATCCTGAATCGGGGCCAGGGATTTGGCATCGCTGGCCTGTTTGAGCCAGGCGGCGTCGGGTCGGCGCCGCAACGTGCCGGTCGCCGTGCAGGGCGCGTCCAGCAAAATGGCGTCAAAACGCGCATCGCTTTCCCATTTGCGGCCATTGGCGACGATAATGTCAGCTTCGAGCGCGGTTCGGGCCAGATTTTCACTCAGGCGCTTC
>CAXBKM010000086.1:0-7748 GCA_963976265.1 uncultured Maricaulaceae bacterium | reverse complement strand
CCGTATTCCTGTTATTCGAAAAACACGTTTGCCGGTCAGTTTGAAGCTCGCCACCTGAACCATGACAGACACCGCTTCCAGAACAAACAGGCCGCCGATGATGGCCAGAACGATTTCGTGTTTGACCGCGACTGCGATCGTGCCAATTGCCCCGCCCAGCGCCAGCGAACCGGTATCGCCCATGAACACCATCGCAGGCGGTGCATTATACCACAGGAAGCCGAGCGAGGCGCCCAGCAGCGCGCCACAGAAAACGGCCAGTTCCCCGGTTCCGGGCGTGAAGTTCAACTGCAGATAATTCGCGAAAACAAAGTTGCCGACGACGTAGGCGATAAACCCGAAACTCGCCGCGGCAATCATCACCGGCACAATGGCCAATCCATCCAGCCCGTCGGTGAGGTTTACCGCATTGGACGCAAAGGCGATGACCAGTGTTCCAAATAACAGGAATACGGGCCCCAATGGGATCAACACATCCTTGAAGAAAGGAATGGCGACTGAGGTCGCGAAGCCTTCAGGTACGTCTGGAGCTCCGGCCAGTAATTGCGTCATCCACCAGACCGCACCGGCAGCGATAATGATTTGCAGGATGAGCTTCATGCCAGAGCTGATCCCCGCTGATGAGCGTTTGGAGACTTTCTGGAAGTCATCATAAAAGCCGATCGCGCCGTAGCCGACCGTCACATAGAGCACGACCCAGAGATATTGATTGGTCAGATCGCCCCACAACAGCGTGGCTATAACAATCCCCAAAAGGATCAAGAACCCGCCCATGGTCGGTGTTCCGGCCTTCTCGATGATGTGGCGTTCCGGCCCATCCTCGCGGATTGGCTGGCCTTCTTTCTGTTTGCTGCGCAGCCAGTTGATGAAGGGTTTGCCGACGATAAACACGACGACAAGTGCCGTCATGAGCGCACCGCCCGTTCGAAACGTGATGTAGTTCAGCAGGTTGAAGATACTGATGTCTTCCGCGAACGGTGAGAGCAGCCAATAGAGCATGTGAAATTCCCCCTTCAGGTCCGCATTTGCGCATCAATCAGCGCTTTTGCGGCCCGACTAACGCCTGAGGCGTTTGATCCCTTGATCATCACG
The DNA here is from genome assembly GCA_963976265.1 of uncultured Maricaulaceae bacterium. GTDB lineage: Bacteria > Pseudomonadota > Alphaproteobacteria > Caulobacterales > Maricaulaceae > Hyphobacterium. The sequence continues at coordinate 6,656 of CAXBKM010000086.1, read as the reverse complement.
ACATCCCCCGCCGCGATGGTGTCGAGCACGATGGTCTGTGCCGCTTCTGCCGATGGCGCGTAATGGGCTTCGACCCGCGCTGGCAAGACGTCATGCAAGTGTTTCATCAGCCCGCCGCAGGTAATGACGATATCGGCTTTGGCAGCGGCCAGAGCATCGGCGAGCGCGGCGTGGCGCTCTGGCCCGGTTTTGCCCAGCTCCAGCATTTCACCAAGCACAGCAATGCGCCGCCCATTGCCTTCCGGCGTGATCGCGCCCAGCGTTTCAATCGCCGCAGCCATCGAAACCGGGTTGGCGTTATAGCTGTCATCAACAAGCTGGACGGCTGGGCCGTCGCAAATGTTCAGCGTGTGCAGGCGCCCGCGTCCATCCTCCGGCCCGACACTGCGCAGTGCGTCTCCGACAGCTTCAGCGTCTATGCCCGCAGCAATGGACGCCGCAAATATCGCCGCGACATTCCAGGCCCAGTGCGCGCCCTGCGCGCCAATTTCAAACGACAATGTCTTGCCCAGAACCGAAACCGTACCCGATCCGCCCGCCGGGCCGGTCTTGAAATCTGTGACGTGAATGGCGGCGCCCGGCGTGATGCCAAAATCAAGAATGAACCCCGCGGCCGTCTTGCGTGCGTGAGCGAGCAATATCTCGGCGAAGTCGTCATCCCTGGGATAAATCGCGACACCGTCCGGCATCAGGCCTTCATAGATTTCAGCCTTGGCCCGCGCGATATCGTCGACAGAATCGAAAAATTCCAGATGCGCCGGAGCGATCTTGGTAATCAGCGCTACGTGCGGACGAACCAGGCTGGTCAGATCACTCAGCTCGCCAGCATGGTTCATGCCCATTTCAAACGCGGCGCGCTGCGTGTCCTGTGGCATGCGCGCGAGGGTCAGCGGCACGCCCCAATGATTATTGTAGGATCGCTCTGACCAATGCGCAGAACCGACGCTTTTGAATACAACAGCCAGCGCTTCCTTGACCGATGTCTTGCCGACACTGCCTGTCACGCCCACGCGGATTGCCTGCGAGCGATCTCTGGCCGCCCGTCCCAAAGCGCGAAGCCCATCAAGCGCATCACCGGCAATCAACAGATTGCCCGGCAAACTCCCAGACCGCTCGACCAGCGACGCGGCTGCACCGCGCGCCACCGCATCGGTTACAAATTCATGCCCGTCGCGTTGATCGGTCAACGCAACAAACAGATCATTGGGTTTTAGGCTGCGCGTATCAATCGACACGCCGGTCGCTGTCCAGTCGTCACGACCAGCGAGCCTTCCGCCAATCGCCGCCTGCGCTTCCTTGCATGTCCAGACCGGCGTACTCATGACGCGGCCTCGCTCTCTCTAACAACACGGCGCGCCGCTTCGCGATCATCAAAAGGCAGAACCCGGTCGCCAATTTTCTGTCCGGTCTCATGACCCTTGCCTGCCAGCAATATCGTATCACCGGCCTTCGCTTCAGCGACAGCGCGTCGAATGGCTTCAAGGCGATCGCCAACCTCCTGCGCGTCCGGACATCCCTTCATGATTGCGGTACGGACAGCCGCCGGATCCTCAGAGCGCGGATTGTCGTCGGTCACTATAACGACATCGGCCAGCTTTGCCGCGATCTGACCCATCGGCGCGCGCTTGGTGGGATCGCGATCTCCACCACAACCAAAGACGATGATTATCCGGCCGCGCGTATGCGGACGAACCGAGCGGATCAATTTGTCGAGCCCGTCGGGCGTATGGGCAAAATCCACGAGGACCGGAACCCCGTCTGTCGTTCTTGCCGCCTCTTCCAGACGTCCGGCCACACCGGTCAGTTCTCCCAGCGCTTCGATCGCAAGGACCTGGTCGACACCGCTGGCCACCGCCATGGCCGCCGCACCAATCGCATTTGCTGTTTGAAATTCACCAACTAGAGGCAATTCAATCACATGCGTCTGACCATCAATTTGCACCCGTACCGTTTGGCTGGCCGCGCGCGGCGTGATCTCCAGAACACGCCAATCGGCACCGTTCCACCCCACCGTTGTGACCTTCAAACCGCGTGTCCGGGACTGGTCAACAACACGTTCACCCCACTCGGAATCGACGTTGACAATGGCCGGCATGCCCGGCGGAGTCAGCTCAAGAAACAATTTCATTTTGGACGCGAAATAATCGTCGAAATCGGGATGATAATCGAGATGATCCTGCGTCAGATTGGTAAAGGCAGCGAGCGTCACACGCGCGCCATGCATGCGCTTCTGCTTTAACCCATGACTGGACGCTTCCATGGCCAGATGCGTGACGCCGTCGCGCGCCAATTCATCGAGCGAGCGATGCAGCGCGACCGCATCGGGGGTTGTATAGCCGGTCTCGGTGACATTCGATCCGCGCGCGACACCCAGCGTGCCCAGGCTGGCGGCATCAAGCCCGGCCTTGCGCCAAATCTGACGCAGAAAATCCACGGTTGAACTCTTGCCATTCGTACCGGTGACAGCGGCAATGAAACGCGGCTGTTCCGGATAAAACCGGGCCGCAAGACGCGAAAGCTCACCGGCCGGGTCCACATGGACCAGAACCGGGATATCGACGCCCGGCAAAGGCGCATCTGTCAGTATCGCAACGGCGCCGTTGGCAATCGCTTGAGGTACGAAGTCACGCCCGTTGACCGTCAGGCCCGGCAAGGCCGCAAACAGAAAACCGGGCTTTACCGCGCGACTATCCAGCGTCAGCCCGGTCAGGACCGTATCGCCATCTGTGTCGGGCATCATGTCCAGGGATATGAGCTCGGCCAATGTCACTGATGGACCTCGGGCAGGCGGTCCAGTGAAGGCGACAGCGCGGCGCGAAGCTGCTCCACGCGCTCGCTTTGATCTCCCACGCGCTCAACCCCGAGAATGGGCCCGATCCGACTGATGATCTCGCCTGCGGCCGGAGCCGCCGTCCAGCCACCTGTCGCGTAATTGAAAGTCGCCGCCGTGCCATGCGGTTCGTCAAGCATGACCAGCACAACATATTGCGGGTCGTCATAGGGGAAGACGGCTGAAAAAGACGAAATCAACCGATTGCGGTCATAGCCACCGCGACCTGGTTTTTCGGCCGTTCCGGTTTTGCCCGCGACGCGGTACCCAATGGCTTCGGCGCGGCGCCCCGTGCCGTTTTCAACAACCTGGCGCATCATGCCCAAAACGGTGTCCGCGATCTCTTCATCAATGACCCGCTCGCCGGCAATGGTCTCGCCGGGGCGCACCAATTGCAGGGTGGGCTGGACATAAATACCGCCATTGGCGATGGCCGCGAATGCTGCTGCAACAGCCAGCGGGCTAACCGCGACGCCATGCCCGTAGGAAATCGTCGCCGTTTCGGTCGGGCCCCAATTTCGCGGCAGTAAAGGCTCGGCACTTTCAACGAGCTCAATGGGTGAACGCTCCAGCAAGCGCAGACGCGTCAGCAGGTCGCGCTGCGCCTCTGCTCCGGCCTCCATCGCGATAAGAGACGAGCCGATATTGGACGAGTGCGTGAATATCTCTTCCAGGGTCAGCTGCCTGTTCTCCGCATGAAAATCATTAATCGTATGCCCGCCAACTTGCAGGGACCCACGCGCATCAAAGGTCTCACCGGGACTGGCGACACCGCTTTCCAGCGCCAGCGCCACAGTGAAGGCCTTAAAGGTCGAGCCCATTTCGTAGACCGATTGCGTGGCACGATTCAGGCGTTCTTCGGGCCGTGCAGAGGCAGGCCGGTTGGTGTCAAAGTCAGGAAGCGATACCAGGCTGACGACTTCACCGGTTCGCACATCCATAACGACGCCGACCGCCGCATCAGCACGATATTCCGCCATGGTCAGGCGCAAAACTTCATCGACATGAAATTGCACACCCATATCAATCGACAACGCGACCGGCCGGCCATCACCGGAACTGAGCGCCGCGTTGAAGGCGCGCTCACCACCGGCCAACCCGTCCATATCCCGGTCTGTATACCCAACAGCATGCGAAGCCAGACGCCCGCGCGGATAAACCCGGCGCGGCTCGATCCGGAAATCCAGCCCGGGCAGGCCCAGCGCAAAAACCGCCTGGCGCTGGCGCGGCGTCAAATTGCGTTGAATCCAGACAAAGCGGCGGCGCGATGACAAATCGCTGCGTAAATCGTCGACGTCGAGATTGGGCAGAACCGTCGACAGCGCCGTCGCCGTTTCGTTGGCGTCCCAGACCTGTGTCGGGTCGGCGTATAACGAATAGGTTTCAAGCGTTGTTGCGAGCACCTGGCCATTTCGGTCGACCAGATCGCCGCGGCGCTGATCAATGACGACGCTGGCATCAGCCACGGCGACAGAACCGCCAATCGCCAGATCGAGAGCCCGAATGGCCAGGCCGCCAAACGCAATCGCCAGCGCCATGCCGATCATCATCAGGCGACCGCGCGCCGCATCAATGGCCGAAACCTCCTCGTCTTCGAGACGCAAAAGCCGCGTCATATCAGATGGCGCGGCTTCAACGAGCGGTGGCGGAGCCTCCGACTGGGTCTGCGCGGTTATCCCGCGCCGGAAAGGCCAGAAATTCTTCACGGCTGCCCACCCGCCCGCACAGCCACTGCGCGACGCTCACTCTCCGACACCATCATGTCTTCAGGCGCTTCGGGAATCGGATCGGTTTCGATCAGGAGCGGCAAATCCGCCATGTCGACCTCCCGGGATGGGTCCAGCGGTTCAAACCCCAGATAACGCCGCGCCAGGGTCCGCAAGCGTTCCGGATCCTCCAGATGCGCAATTTCAACATTGATGACATTGATCTGACGGCGCTCTTCAGCGAGCTCCGCCTGAATCTCGGCAAGGCGCTGCTGAGATCCCTGCGCCTCTGTCTTCGCGACATAAAGCGCGACCGCCAGAACAGCAGCGACAATCAAGGCCAGAACGTTGAGGGCACGGATCATATCAGGGCCTCCAGTGTTGCGAGAGAGGGGGCAGTGGGCAGTAAGGAAACATCAAAGGGGCGCGGCGAGGCATCGGTCCGAATGCCAACACGAAGCCTGGCAGAGCGAGCGCGCGGATTTGCGTTAAGCTCCACCTCACCCGCCTCCATTGCCTTGCGGCTGAGCAGGCTGAAACTGGGCGCAGGACCAGCAACCGCCTCGGGCACATGACGCGAACCACCACCGCCAGACAGCCCCGCCCGTTCGCGGAAGAAATTTTTCACAATCCGGTCTTCCAGCGAGTGGAATGTCACCACGACCAAACGCCCCATCGGCGCGAGAATTTGTTCGGCCGCACTCAAGGCGCGGGCGAGCTCGCCCAGCTCATCATTAATGTAGATCCGCAGCGCCTGAAAAACGCGCGTCGCCGGATGAATACGCCCCGGCTTGCTACCGACGGCTTTCGCGACAATTTCCGAGAGGCGCTCCGTCGTCGTAATCGGCTCATTGCTTCGCTCGCGAAGTATTGAACTTGCAACGCGCCGGGATTTTCGCTCCTCACCGTAAACATAGAAAATATCGGCCAAATCCGATTCAGAAAGATGATTGACTGCGTCCGCCGCCGTCGCACCCTCACCCGACATACGCATGTCGAGCGGACCCTCCTTCGCAAATGAAAAACCACGCGAAGCCTGGTCTATCTGCATGGAGGATACGCCAATATCCAGCACAATACCGTCAACCGTCTCGCCGCCATGATCCTCGATAATGGTGTCCATCACCGAGAAGGGCGCCTGCACCAATTGGAAACGCCCAGGAAAGGCCTTGACCATATCGGCCGCCAAGGGCGCAACATTGGGGTCGCGGTCAATGCCGAGGACACGGCAATTGGCCGCCCCCAGCAGGCCGCGCGTATATCCGCCCGCACCGAATGTACCGTCGATATAGAGCGCGCCATCACGCGCCTCCATGGCGTGCAGAACCTCGTCGAGCATAACCGGAGCATGGCTCATGGTCGCACCGCCATGGGTGGCAATTTCAGGGCGCGCTTATTGTCGCGGGCATAGGCACGAGCTGCTTCGGCTTTTTCTGCGTAACCATCGGGACTCCAGATCTCGAAGCGCGAACCCAGCCCGACAAAGGTCGCCTTGCCGTTCAGACCCGCATGATCGGCAAATGCCTTGGGCAGGGTAATCCGACCCGTACTGTCGAAGGAAAGCGGCTTGGCCGCACCGAAGATTGAGCGCTCAATGGCAACCCGCGCATCATCATAGGGATCCATGCTCTCGACCATGGCCAGATAGCGGTCCATCAGCGCCTGACCGCCACCCTCCAGATAGTCACCGTCAAAAGACGGCCACACGTAAACACCCTCGAAAGGTTCACTGCGTACGACCGTACGGAAATCGGCCGGAACGGATAACCGCCCCTTGGCATCGATACCGTTTGTTGTGGTCGATACGAACACGAAAGCCTCCCCTGCCACACAGCAAGCCCCGCGTGGTTAACAATGGGATAACATGGGAAATCGTGGGAAACAATCGAATTTCGGCCTCAATTCATGTTTTTTCACGCACTCAGGAAGTATTCGCGCAGACAAAAAGCGACCTGATTACAGAACAGATGAAGAACAAAATATCGGGGGTGCGTTACAGGCTGGGAAAATAGCGGTCAGGCGGCCTGTAAGCCGGGTTCTGTGACATTGTTTCCGCGAAGGAAACAACGCCGGCGACCATTCCTCTGCGACGCACCTCGCGGTGCGCCTGACGCGACCTA
>CAXBKM010000085.1:0-7835 GCA_963976265.1 uncultured Maricaulaceae bacterium | reverse complement strand
GCCTGGGAAACCTCGCGGATTTCCTCCTCGTCCATCATCTCCCACAGCTTGTGCTCTTCCTCGCCCAAAGCGAGCAGAATTACGGCTGCCTTTTCTGATCCCGCGAGCTTGTTGGGATCATCGATCGAGCGTTTGCTGTCGCGCGCCATCGTTAAGCCTCATGCATCCAGGTGCGAAGAATCGACATGGATTCTTCCGGGTGTTGTTCAACGATTCCGGCAACCTTCTTGACCGAGGAGGCTTTCACCTGACCGTCAATCTTTGAGATATCGATTCCGTCATCATGGGGCGCAGGTATGGATACTCGCGGCCGGTCTGCGGATTGACCAATGGCTTCAGGTTGGTCAGGGCCTGCGACGGCATTGGCACCAGATTGTGCCGCAGCGGCCGACGCGCTGGCGCCAACAGCTGCGAGCGCCGGTGCGCCCGAGCCCGAACCTTTTGCCAGAGGGCGCGCGACAAACAGGATGATCAAAATCGCGGTGATGAACATCACGGCAATTTCGGCAACGCGCATGATGTCGTTCTTGCCAAAGGAAAAGCCCGATGCGGCCGGCGTTCCCAGATTGGGGTTGGCCCGCGCAAACTGGACATTGGTGACAGCCAGTGAGTCCTGACGATCAACGGTCTCGGTAAAACCCATGGCCGTGCGCACCAGCGCTTCGATCCGCTGCATTTCTTCAGGCGTCCGCTCACGATAAGTCTGTGTACCGTCTTCGGCAGTTTCCCAGACGCCATCGACGGCGACCGCAACAGACAGGCGTTCTACGCTTCCGGCATCGCGAACACGTGTCGTGGTCGTGCGGTTAATCTCAAAGTTCGACGTATCGCTTGCCCGGCTAGAACTGCTAGCAGAGACGGCCTCGTCATTGGCGGCTGTGTCATCACCGGGCAGATTCTCCGATGCAGATACGCGGTTGGCATTATCCCGCTCGGTATCCGACATTTCCTCTTCGGACGTTGTGCGTGAACGCAGGACGCGTCCGTCCGGGTCCCAAATTTCCGAGTTTTGAGTCTGGGATTCGCGGTCAAGTTCTGCCGTCACCTGAACGCGCGCGCCGCCGACGCCGACGACACCTTCCACGATATCCAGAATGCGCGTGCGAAGCTGCCCCTCGAACGAGGCGCGCCGGTCATCAAAAGCCGCTGCACCGAGCGAGCCGCCTTCCGAAGGGCTGGCCAGCAGGCGTCCGCTCGTATCGGCCAATGTGATGTCATTGGATGACATGCCATCAACAGCACTGGCGACGACATTGCGGATGATATTGGCGTGAGAGCTGGAAAGCTCACCGCGTGTGCCAATCACGATGGAGGCCGTGGGTGTTTGGGAATCGCGCTGAAACAGGCGGCGTTCAGGCAGTACCAGATGCACCCGCGCACTGGTAATATTGTCGAGCGATTGAATGGTACGGGCCAATTCGCCTTCGAGCGCCCGCTTGGCATTCATGTTCTGGACAAAGCTGGTCGCGCCGAGCGCGTCCGACTCGTCAAAAATTTCATAGCCAACAGATGCAAATCCCAGTGCGCCGCCGCTGGCGACACGAACGCGCGCTTCATCAACCTGATCGCGCGGGACATAGATAGCGGTGCCGCCATTGCGAAACTCGTAGGGGATGCCGGCCTCATCCAGTTGTTCGCTGGCCGAAGCCGCGTCAGCCGGTTGCAGGCTGGAATAGAGCAGGGCCTGTCCGCCGCCGCCCAAATCCATCGCAAAAAAGGCCAGTGTCATGGCCAGACCGACGACAACGCCGAACATGCCAATCAGTCTGACAAGGCCAAGAGACCGTAATTGATCCATAAATCCGTTCACGTGCGGGCTTCCTGCCAAGACATGACCGCCCCTCTTGGTGGTCACTGGGCAGATTTTTCCCACTAGCCGCGTAAACGAGTGTTTAATTTATGAAATTGATCTCAGAACAAAAACAGGGCGGTCCGGAATTTCCGCACCGCCCTGGTCTGATTTTGAATCGCGTAAATCGCGCTATCTGTATTGCTGTATGCGGGTTGTGCGCAATCCGGCGAGGCCATGGCGATCAATGGATCGCTGCCAACCCAGAAATTCTTCAACTGTCAGGCGATAGCGCTCACACGCATCTTCCAGTGACAAAAGGCCTCCGCGAACGGCTGCAACGACCTCTGCCTTGCGCCGAATAACCCATCGGCGAGTCTCGGGATTGGGCAAATCGGCCAGCGTCAGCGGGCTCCCATCCGGGCCAATGACATAATTTTCCTTGCGTATGCGCGGTTGCATATCCAACACCCCAAAACACCCGTTGATTGTTGTTGTCGTCTTTTTTGTTGAGGGGAATATAGCTCAAGGGCTTTAACGACGGCCTAAAGGGTGAGGTAAATTTGGACTTAACCGAACCCTTAAAAGTTTCGACCCTCCGCTCATGAAAGCGAAGGGCCGAAGGTGTGCGTCAATTGTCAGTCAGCGCTACCGCTTCATGCGGATCGCTTCATCGAGCATCTCATCCGCCGTCGTGATGATCTTTGACGATGCCGAGTAGGCACGCTGGGTCGTGATCAGGCTGGTAAACTCGGTTGCCAGATCAACATTGGAATTTTCAAGTGTTGCCGAGGCGATCGAGCCCGAAGCGCCTTCGCCGGGGCCATTCAGGGTGAAGGTCCCTGAATCCGGCGTTACCGAGTACGAGCCGCCACTTTCGGCTGCCAATCCATTGGGGTTCACGAAAGTGGCCACCGGTACGCGGTAAATCTGGCGTACGATCCCGTTGGAGAGCTTGGCAAAAACATTGCCGTCGCCATCGATTTCAACGCCCGAGAAATCACCAAAGACCGCACCATCAACCTGCGTTGAGATCAGCGCCGACGGGCTGTCATATTGTGTCATTCCGCCGGGCTGCGTGGCAGAACCAATATTCAGTGTCACGCTTTGTGCACCAATTCCCGTCGCTGAAGCCCACTGAACCTGATTGGCACCCAGTGCAGCAGCATTGTTGGAACTGAGGAAGTTGAGTGTGGTCGACAGCGTCGTATTGGTCAGATCAATGTCGCCATTGACGTCGAATGCAATGACGCCTGTCGCGACCTGCCCATCGACCAGACCAGCGCCCGTGGTGACATCGCTGGCAGGGGTCGCATGAAGCTCCGCGTGCCACTGATTGGCGGTCGAGCTTTTGAGCAGGGACAGCGTCATCGTGCGTACGCCGCCCTGGCTGTCATAAATCTGGATGGAACGCTGGAAGTCCGGCGTCACTGTGCCGGACGCCATATTGGTTCCGCTGACGCCGGCCGCATAGGTACCTTCAGCGGCAGAGACCGTCTGGCTGGCTTGAAGGTTGGCGTTGATGGAAACATTGGATGTCGCTTCAGCCGCCCCGCCAATGGATGACAAATTGATCGCTTCAAGCGCGTTGAGATCAGACGGGTTGGATGTCACGGACCCGTCGGCCTGAACCGGCCAACCATAAAGGAAGAGCCCGGCATCATTTCTCAAAAAGCCATTGGCGTCTGATTGAAACCGTCCAGAGCGCGTGAAGAAAACCGGGTCGGTCGGTGATGACGTTGTCGACGTGCCGCGTACGACAAAGAAGCCATCGCCGGAAATGGCCAAATCTGTTGCCGACGATCCGGGCGTCAGCAGACCGCCGCGCGAAATCTCGAGCTGATTATTTGAGGCCACACCGCCAGCGGCGTACCGCGACGATTCATTGCGTGATTCAAACAAGGGCGAGAAGCTCGTCGAGGCGCGCTTGTAGCCCACAGTATTGACGTTGGCGATATTGTCCGAGATCGCAGCCAGTGCGCTCGAATTGGCCAACAGGCCGGATGCACCGGCCCAGAGAGCGGAGTTGATGCTCATTTTGTATGCTCCTTTGATTTTGACAGGAGCCTTCTGCTTTTAATTCCCCACCACGCGCAGATTCTGTGCGCGCCGTGTCAGGCCTGACGCCTGACTGTTATGCGGTCGGCGCTTCGCGCAAGGCGCGAACCGACGATAGAAGTGCGCGAATAGCGCCCATTTCGATGACAACTTCCGATCCAGACAGGTCCACAGCCGTGACACGCGATGTCGAAAGCACATCAACGGTCGCTGCGGAGCCATCGGCCCGGCTTGCGGTAATTTCCAGTTCGTAAATACCGTCTTCAACGCCATTTCCGTTCGCGTCTTCGCCATTCCAGTTGAAGATATGCGATCCAGCGCCCGGCTCACCATCAAAGCGGCCAATGATCCGCCCGCCTTCATCTTTGACGATCATGGACAGTTCGGCGACGTCTTCAGGTACAACATAAAACCATTCAGCTTCGCCGCCTTCCAGAACCGCCTGCGGCGTCGCGACTGTGGCTTCGCGGCCGATAAAGCCAACGGCCGCGCCCTGTGCCGCCGCCGATTGAACCAACAGGATCGATTCCAGATTTTGGTTGGCGGTAATCTGTTGCTCCACGCCTGAGAAGCTGACGAGCTGGTTTACAAACTCTGTTGAATCGAGCGGGTTCAGCGGGTCCTGGTTTTTCATCTGCTCTGTGAGCAGGGTCAGGAACATTTCGAAATTTTCAGCCAACTGGACCTGCGATGTCGCGGTCTGCTGTCCGAAGGCGGCGCCGAGGGCGTCAATTTCAGCCATGAGCTGTCATCCCTTTCACTCTAAACCTGAACGTCCACGCCGGAGCGTTGGGTCAGGGAAAATCCGTACATATGCCGAGGTGCGCCGGTGTCTGGCGCGACAATCTCGCCGCCCATCTCGCTGTCGGCATAAACATCGATACTGTCAGGCGTGCTGTCGCCAAAGCTGCGTTCGCTATCACCCTGTGAAAGCTGGAATTCGAGGCCCTGATCGCCCAATTCCAGGCCGGCATCGGCCAGCGCGCGCTCAAGGTCGCGTGCATTGCGTTGCAATTCGGCGAGTGTCTCGCTGCGCTCTGCGGTCAGGATTGCGTGTACGCGATTGTCATTGCTGACATGCAGGCGCACATCGACCTTGCCCAAATCGGGCGGGTCCATGCGGATATCAAACTGGCGATTACCGGCTGAATATTTGCGCGCAATCTGGGCCGCCAAATGCGTCGCCGATTGCGGCGTCATGCGGGCTGCGGGAGCGTTTTGAGCCCGGTCAGCGGCTTGCGCCTCATGAACTCTCATCGCGCCGTCACTGCCTGAAACACGATCCAGTGACGCCTCGCCATCGGCCATAACCGGTATCGGAGGCATGGGCTGTTTCGCACCCTGTGTCGGTGTAACGGCCAGCATATCTGCCTTGGTGTTCAAATTCGGGTCTGTGACGTGTGGTGCCGAGGCCCGTCCTTGCGATCCGGTCGATGGTGACGCGGGCGCGAAGGCCTGAGCCGTCGGTTTCGTCAGGCCAGGCGTTGCCGACTTGGCTTGTCCGGCTATGGCGGGACTCGTCTCAAGAATGGCCCGGACCTGCGATTCGGAGGCCTTGCCTCGTAACGGATCTGCGGCCGGCTTTTGAGCCTGGCCGGCCAGCAGGGAGGCTGCAGGCTGGTTGGTGACTGTCTGACTAGCGGCTTGGGCCTGTCCAGCGATTGAAGCGGACTTGGCTCCGGCCGGTTTGGCAAGAGCGCCGCCAATCTGTCCGGCCCCGGAATTGCTCGAAGGTTTCGTCGCCGTACCTGCTGCGGCGATATCGCCTGTTGCGATCTGCCCTGTTTTGAGCATGCCAGCCGCAGATCCGCCGGTCTGTGGAATGAGCTTGGCTGCCACGAGCGGATTATTGCCGCCCGTTGCCGGTTGCTGGATGGCTGATGCGACTTCGCCGCCGCCACCGGTTTGGGTTGCCAGCTGACCGGGTGAAATCTGGCCACCGCCGCCCGTTGCGGGAGCGAGCTGGCCGTTGGATATCTGTCCGTCACCCCCGGTTGCCGGTGCAAGATTGCCAGCCCCGAATTGACCTCCACCACCTGTCGACGGTGCGAGATGGCCATTTGAAATTTGTCCGCCGCCCCCGGTTTGTGGAGCAAGCCGGGTTTCGTTGAACGGCGCGCCACCGCCTGTTTGAGCGCCAAGCCGCCCGTCGGCAATTTGACCACCGCCGCCTGTTTGCGGCGCAAGCTGACTGTTTGTGAACGGTGTGCCGCCACCCGTTTCAGGACGGGGAGGGGCGGTTTCAGCCGGAGTGCCGCCGCCGGTTTGGGTCGGGACAGGAACAAGGAGGGCATCAAAGCTGCCGTCATTGTCCGGGAATTGACGTCCACCATTGCGCGGACGCTCGGAGAAATCCGAGGTCGGCGGAACAAATGGATTGGATACGTCTGTGAACATGAGTGTTCGCACTTCCCCTAAGCAAATTTTTTGACAGACACGCTGCCGGATTTTGATAGAGGCAAGCGATGTGCCAAATCTGGAAGGCAAAAATATATAGCAATAACAGCGAATTATGGTGAATGCCTGACTCGGCACAAAAGGTCAGACAGGCAAAAATCACCGGCCTCGGCGGCTGAATCTTCCCAGTCCGTCCTGCGTTGTGGCATTTGGCCCACCAGTTGCGATTACCAGTGCAGAAGAGGCGACCACAATACGGTCGTGTTGTTCACGGGATGCAGAAAAATGCGTTTATTCGCAGCAGGTTATCGCTATATGACGGGAGGGGGCGAGAGCCCTACACCGGCATGTTTTACCGGCAAAACCTGCCCGCAACCCGGCAGATACCGCCGCATATCCGTCTATAGGGGTGCAACATGTCGCTAAGCTCGATCCTCGGCAGTGCCCTGTCCGGACTTCAGGCCAGTCAGGTTGGGCTGCGCACCGCGTCCGACAATGTTGCGAACGTCAATACGCCCGGATATGCGCGTACCACACCGCTTTATCAGGCCCGCATTGTTGGCGGTCAGTCGATGGGTGTCGAGGTCACGGGCGTTAAACGTGTTGCGGACATTTATCTGCAGGCGGCCTCATTTCGAGCGGCATCCGATTCCAGCGGTGCCAGTGTCATTGCCCAGGCGCTGGATCGTTTCCAGTCACAGGTCGGGACGCTGGATGATCAGGGCTCAATCTTTTCACGCCTCAACCAGGCATTCAGCTCAATCAGTTCAGCATCGGTGGATCCATCGCTTTCGGTTGCGCGCCTGTCGGTCGCATCGGATTTGCAATCCTTCTTTGAAGAGGGCAAACGCCTGTCCGCCGAGCTACAGGCCGGGCGCCAGGAAGCCGATGGCCGAATTTCATCCTCGCTGGTGCGGGTCAATGAAATTCTCGACGAAATGCGAGAGCTGAACCGTGACGTTCAATCGCTCGGAGCTTCGTCTGCCAATGCCACAGGCGCTGCGAACCGCCAATCGGCACTGCTGAACGAGCTCTCAAACTATATCGATATCCGCAGCCAGACGATGGACGATGGTCGGGTAACGGTGCGTACGCAAGATGGTGTCGCGCTGCTCGACAATGAGGCGGCCGTCTTGAGCTATACGCCGAGCGGTTCTGGCGCCTATGGCGTGAATTACGGCCAGATCGAAATTGTACCGCAACCGGGCGCACAGGCGGTTGTTCTGGACCCGCATATTCAGGGTGGGGAGCTGCGCGGGCTGATTGATTTGCGAGACACGCATTTGCCTGCCATGGCTGAACAACTGGCCGAGCTGGTGGCAGGCGCCGCCGACGCCTTGAACGCAGCCCACAATGATGCGTCCGGCGTCCCGGCTCCTACATCATTGATCGGGCGCAATACCGGTTTGCTGGGCACCGATGGGCTGGGCTTTAGTGGCGAAACGACGCTCGCGGTCACCAATACGACCGGCGCATTGGTAAAGCGGATTGATGTCGACTTTGATGCTGGAACGCTCAGCGTGGATGGCGGCGCTGCCGCACCAATCGGCGGTACGACAATTGCCGACTTTGTAACGGCGCTGAATACGGC
>CAXBKM010000084.1:0-7908 GCA_963976265.1 uncultured Maricaulaceae bacterium | reverse complement strand
TGCCTGTCGCGAGCTGCAGCGGATTGTCGATGGAACGTAACAGCGTTGTCAGTGCCCATTTCCGCCTGACCCAGTTGGACACTCCGCAGTTGCAGGCCCCGGTTCAGGGTCAGGACGAAGATCAGGCTGAAACCATTTTCGTCTGGAGCGAGGTCGCGAATGCCGATCACTATCTGATTTGCGTGAGTGCGTCGCAGAGCGCCGTGCAGAACTGGTCACCCGGGGTGAATTCCAGTTGGGACAGCTGTCGTACGAATGGCGGCTCATCCACGGCGGCCATCGGCATGAGCTATGACCGGATGCACCGGCTGGGCGACTTGGCAAGATTGCGGTCATGGCAGGGCCAATCACCGCAATCTGCCGCACTGACAGCAGACGGCACATATTACTGGCGGGTGGTAGCAGTCAACGAAACCGATTCCGTCACATCTGTCTCCACGACCGGATCTTTCAGTTTCGACTCCACACCTTTCCATGCATTAGAGGTAGCGTTTTCCGGGGCCGGGTCTGGGTCTATTGATAGTCTGCCTGAAGGCCTCACCTGCAGCTCGGCAGGTTCATCATGTAGCATTGAACCCCGCCGTGATGGCATTCTCGGCCTCAGCCCGACTGCAGCCGCGGGATCAGTTTTTGCAGGTTGGTCGAGCGCCTGCCTTGAAGTGGTTGAGGGCAATGTCTGTCTCGTTCACATGGACTCAGCGAAAACCGTTACGGCTGAATTCCGGCCTGAAACCGAAATCCGCGAACTTTCACTCAGTTTTCTTGGCGCAGGCCAGGGTCAGCTTTGGGTGTCGCCCCCAGGTCAGGCATGCTCCGCGAATTGCGCCCTTAATTACAGCGCTGGATCCGTCACCCTCACCCCCCGTCCCGACCCTCGTTCGACCTTTGGGGCATGGTCCGGCGCATGCGATGGCACTCCTGCAGACGAATCTTGCAGCGTCCAGATGAGCGAGGCGCGACAAGCCGCCTATCGTTTTGATGCGCTGGACCCCTACACCCTGTTCGTCAATCGCGCAGGGAGCGGGTCCGGCCGGGTCACCGGATCGCCGGGCGGCATCGATTGCGGCACCGCCTGCCGCGCCAGCTATGCGGCTGCACAGACCGTCACCTTGCGCGCTCTGCCCCAAGCCGGTTCGATTTTCAGCGGCTGGAGTGGCCGATCGGCAGAAGCCTGCGCCGGGCGGGCTGATCCGGTCTGTCAAATTGCCGTCGGCGATGCACGCGCCGCCAGCTTGACCGCGACTTTCGTGCCAATTGGACAGCGCACACTGACCGTCGAGATGGCCGGGCTGGGCAGTGGCAGCATGCACCTGCCGGATGGCCGCAATGCGTGTGTGAGTACGCCCTGCATTCTGGAACGCCCAGGCGGAACGACGGTGATCCTAACCGCCCGCGCCAGCGACGGGTCAAGTTTTGATCAATGGATTGCGACCGATTGCACAAACGCTCAGGAACCGGCGTGTACGTTCACGCTCAGCGCCGACCGGCATGCCAGAATACGGTTCACTGCCGATGATTTGACCGCAGCCTCGGTCCACGCCGCAGCACTGCCCGGTGCACGTTCCGGTTATCTCGGCGGGCCGCCTGTCACGGTTTTTGCGACGGTTCTGAACGGTGCCGCCGCACCAGCGCAGGGCTGTATGATCGAACCCAGCCTGACAGACGAATTTTCGGTTGCTTATCGCCGCATGTCTTCAACCGGTGAGCCCTATGGTCCGCCAAATCCGGAGTTTGATCTGGACGGCTCGGCCAGTGCGCGGTTTATTCTGGAGTTCACCGGCCCGGCGCGAGCCTCCGACCCCGGTCGGACGCTGTTTCCGCACGTCATGTGTGACAATGCCCAGGCCGATGCCATTGAAGGGGTCAATTCCATCTTCCTGACCCTGTCAGAAAGCCCCGCACCCGACATTCTGTCGATTGCCGTAACACCATCGGGCGATGGCATTCTTGCACTGCCCGATGATGGCCGCGGCAGCGTCATGACAGCGGCGGCCGTCAACCTCCAAAACGCGCCGTCCACAAGCGGGCCCGTCACAGACATCACGGTATCGGCGGACACCGGTGATGTTATCCTGCCGGTGCGACTGTCGCTGTGCGAGACGAATCTGGCGGGCGAATGTCTCGTCCCGCCCGGCGATGTCACCCGGTTGAGCACGCAAATGGGATCCGATCCGCACTACTTTGCGGTCTTTGCCCACCTGGATGATGAGGGCGCGACCATCGCCCTAGACCCCGCCAATGCACGCATTTTCCTGCGCTTTACGGATGATCACGGCATTACGCGTTCCGTTTCAAGTGTGGCTGTAACGGCGTCCGGCGATACTAGCCCCGCCGCGGCGAGCCCACTACCGTCCGGACGCTGGAGCGTGTTGGTCAGACAGGATGACGGGGCATGGCCGAACCTGGTTCGATCCTCACTATTTGTCTTGCCTAACGGGGCTGCCGTCCTGGAATCCGGCGAACATATATCGCTTGTCGAGATCCACGCCGTTGGCCCCACCACGAACGGTGACGCTGTCTTTAGTCTCAATGAGCAGACCGGGTCATGGTCAAACTCCGGGACGATACGCCTCGGCGCACCGCTCACGCCCGGGGCCGGAGCGTTCTGGGGCGTTCGCGATGTGCGCGGTGATCGTGCCATCAGCTGGGCCGATTTTGCCGGCGCGTACAGCGAGGGCTTGGTGATCAGCACAGAGGGTCAGATCACCGGACACCTCGCCGATTGCCGCGTGTCCGGCATTGCCATGCCGCAACGCGACAACGCCTTCGGGACCCTTTCCTCCCATATACGCCTTGAAGATTGCGCTCAGGCCGGTCACGCTTACGCCGTCATCGATGCGCCGTCACGGGTCGGAGAACCGCCCGCGCTGATCATCGCAAACGAGGCTGGCGGGTGGCGTGCCCTAAGAATTCATTGATCGGTTTTTCGACAGTCCTGCCCAGTTGCGATGCTAGGCCGTGTTCCGGTTCGGACCCAATCGGGTTCACACGCTTTAATCGCGATCGACTTATCCTGAGAAAGGTATCCAGATGACGACATTCCGCTCTGCTCTTCTGCTCACCGCGCTGACAACCAGTGCAACGCTTGCAGTGTTACCGGAACATTCTATCGCACTGGAACCAACGCATTCCGGTGAGGACGTCGAGGGTCCCGCTCCGTTCTGGGTATTTGCGGATATCGACGAGATCATTGAGCAAGCCCTGGCGCAAGGAGCGCTTGTGTTGGCGCCACTCGACGCGACAGCTGCCTGCAATGATGGCGCTATGACCGGGTCCACAGAATGTGGCAGCAACAGCAGTGCTGCTGGGGCTTACGCGACTTCTTTGGGCGTGCAGTCAAACGCAAGTGGCGATGGCGCGACGGCGCTGGGTTATGGCGCGGTCGCATCAGGCGAAGGATCGGTTGCACTGGGAACGACCGCCCTTGCCGGTGGTCAGAGGTCAATCGCGATTGGATATAACGCGCAGGGTCAGGGTGATTCATCCATCGCGATTGGCGTTGACGGGCTTGACGGCGATTCCCTTGGAGCCACAGCCGGACCTGGCGCGATTGCCGTTGGCACCGATAGCAACGCTGCCGGAGTGTCGTCGCTTGCGATCGGCACCCAGGCATCCGCCGTATCATCCAACGCTATCGCGATCGGATTGAGCAGCGCCGCAAGCGGCTCGTCCTCAACAGCCGTTGGGTATTCCAGCATTGCAGGTGGGACTATGGCTTCGGCATTCGGCTTTGGTGCTGCCGGAACCGGCAATTTTTCGACAGCACTGGGTCGCTCAGCCTGGGCCGCGGGTGATGGAGCCGTCGCTTTGGGATTTGAATCGCGTGCCAGTGGCACAGATTCGATTGCACTCGGCCCCCAATCAATCGCCACCGGCATTATGGGGACCGCCGCAGGCTTTGGCGCGGCGGCAACGGCAGACTTCGCGACCGCGTTAGGTCGTTCAGCCTGGGCGGCGCAAGACCGTTCCGTTGCGCTCGGTTTTGAAGCCGCTGCCGCCGCAGAAGGTGCGGTCGCCATGGGAGATTCAGCGCGGGCATCCGGTTTGATGTCACTGGCCTCGGGTGCATCTTCTCTGGCGACGGAAATTAACGCGGCAGCGTACGGTTTTGCCGCACGCGCAACCGGCGAATACTCGCTCGCCCTTGGAAGCGCCAGCCAGGCATCCGCACAAAGCGCAGTGGCAGTTGGCTTTGACGCACGCGCAACTGGTCTCAACGCCGCCGCTCTCGGTGCGTTTTCCAGAGCTGGCGGAACGGATTCTGTTGCCCTCGGCCTGTTGGCTTCCGCTCAGGGCATCAATTCGCTCGCGCTCGGATCGCAATCCCGGGCTGAGAATTTCGGGACGATCAGCATCGGCACACTGGCATATTCAGGGGGCGCATCCAGCGCTGCTATCGGTTTTTCTGCCCACGCAACCGGAGGCGATTCCCTCGCTGCCGGGAGCCAGGCGTTGGCATCAGGGTCGAATGCCATCGCTCTCGGAGCCCAGTCATCTGCGACAGGGGTTATGGGAACAGCAACGGGGTTTGGGTCCGCCGCTACGGGCGATTTTTCAACGGCTCTTGGCCGCTCGGCCTGGGCTTCAGCAGACCTGTCACTAGCCGCCGGATTTGAAGC
Source organism: uncultured Maricaulaceae bacterium (assembly GCA_963976265.1). Taxonomy (GTDB): domain Bacteria; phylum Pseudomonadota; class Alphaproteobacteria; order Caulobacterales; family Maricaulaceae; genus Hyphobacterium. The sequence goes on along the minus strand of CAXBKM010000084.1, from coordinate 3,289 downwards.
GCGCGCGAGCGGCGCGAGTTCCATTGCCCTGGGCCAACACGCCATCGGCGCCGGCACATCTTCTACGGTCATTGGAACCCAAGCGCGTGCCATGGGCGCATCGTCCACAGCACTTGGACATTCATCACTGGCCTCGGCTACTCAATCGGCCGCCATCGGCTTCGGCGCAGCGGCGACCGATGAGTTCGCGTCCTCCTTTGGCCGGTCTGCCTGGGCTTCGGCTAGTCGGGCGACCGCAATCGGTTTTGAATCACGCGCGAGTGGTACGAGTTCAATTGGTTTCGGCGACAGCGCGCAGGCCACAGGCGCAGGTGCAATTGCGATGGGGACGACCACACAGGCCACGGCTGGTAATGGCGTAGCCATCGGCTTTGGATCTCTATCTCTGGCGGATAACGCGACGACTATGGGTGGCGCGGGACAAGCCACAGGCATCAATTCATCCGCTTTCGGATTTGATGGCCGTGCAACCGGTCTTAACGCGACGGCATTGGGATCGTTCTCCCGCGCTCACGGAACCGACTCCAGCGCTTTTGGCGTACTGGCACAGGCTAATTTCGATAATTCGACCGCCATTGGTGCGGGCGCGCAAACAACGTTTGCCGGTCAATTCATGCTTGGCGTCGCGTCGAGCTACTACACCATGCCGGGTCTGGTGTCTGCGGCCAACAAGGTGACGAGCGCAGACTTTGTGGTGGTGTCTGACCTGTCGGGTAATATCAAAACCATGGCGATGAGCGCCTTCCAGCTCACCCCGGCCGATCAGCCTGAATATCAGAACAGTGTCGAGAATGCTCAGGTTTCGGCTCTCAGGGCACAGGTCGCCGAGCTGACTGCACGCGACGCCACGCGTGATGCGGAAATGGACGCCATGCGTGCTGAATTTGCTGCGCTTCGGGCCGAGCTGATGGGCGAACCAGCCACATCAAGCGATGACTATAATGTTGTCGATGGCGGCGGTCAGGGCGCGGGCACTGATGGCGCGCCTGAAACCGGCGGGCCTGGACAATCGACCCGCGGCGGCATTGGCGGTGGGCCACGCACGGGTGGCGGCGGTCGTTACGGCAATGGCTATAATACGCCGGGCGGCAATGACGGCACGTATTCAGGCACGCTGATGACCTCAACCACGGCGGCCAACACCTCGGCCATCGCCGCCAACACGGACAGCATCATCGCCATTCAGGACGATGTCAGCCAGTTGCAGATGGACTTTGGGACGCTGCAAACCACCGTGTGGAGCCAGGCTGACCAGATCAAGGTCAACCGCGATGGTGTCGCTATCTCGCTGGCCATGGCGGGCATCGGAGGTCTGCAGGCCGGTGAGAATTTCGCCCTCGCAGCCAATTGGGGCTTCTATGACACCGCCCACGCATTCGCCTTCTCGGGCGCGGCGCGGATCAACGAGACGTTCAGCCTGAATGGCGGTGTCGGCTTTGGATCAGAGACCGGTGAAGTCGGTGCCAGAGCCGGCGTCCGCTGGGGCTGGTAGTTACCGAGTTGCAAGAAATCCGGAACCTATGTCGGGATGATCGATTTGCCCGCTGATGACGAGAGCCCGGCGCTCTTGATTGCCGGGGAATAAGCCGGGTGGCGATTGGAACGGTAGACAGGCCGCGAGTCTGATTGATGCGCGCGCAGCACAAAGAAAGCCACCTTCCGGTAGCCCATCGGTAGCGCCAGCGAATCGCGTAGTGTGCGGCGGTTACGTAAGCTATTGAAAAATCTGGTGCCGGCTGAGGGACTCGAACCCCCGACCCCCTGATTACAAATCAGGTGCTCTACCAGCTGAGCTAAGCCGGCCCTGCTGTGGTGGCGTTCAATAGAGCGAAGACACCCCGCGGTGCAAGCGCGAGGTGTCCTCTTATCTGCATATTCTTTTCAGACCCTAGAAAAAGCTGATCGCGATACCGGCCAGAACAAAGCCGCAAAGCTGGTTTCCAAAATGGATAAAGGTCAGCTCCAGAGGTTGCTTCTCATAAATGTGTGAGAGCATGGCCGTCGTCGCCGAGAAGAACAGCCAGAGTACAGCGGCGATGTGCACGGCCCCCATCAATGACGAGACGCCGACCCAGTTGAAGACAATAGCGATACCGATGGCCGTGATGAGCGAGTTGGTCAGCCCCTTGGCCATCATCACCGGCATGTTGACATCTTTCATCGACTCTTCGGTAAAACCGTTCAGCGTCATCCAGCGCTTGCCGAAAATGGGCCCATACCAGAGAAAGCCGACGACCATGAAGGCGAGCATGCCGAGCAGCACGCCGATGACATTGATTCCGTAGATATCCATTGCAGGTATTTCCTCCCCAGTGGCGGCGCGTTATGAGTGCCGCCGAAATTGTCGACATGCGTTGATGCGTGTCTGATGGTGAATGTCTAGCGACTTACCGCTTCAGGTAGAAGGCGAAAAATGGCCCGTATCCTCATCACGAGCGCGTTACCTTACATCAACGGCGTGAAACATCTGGGCAATCTGGCCGGGTCCATGCTGCCTGCAGATGTCTATGCCCGATTCAACCGATTGGTCGGGCATGATGTCCTGTATATCTGTGCCACTGACGAGCACGGGACGCCTGCAGAACTGGCGGCGGCCGAAGCCGGGATCAGCGTGCGCGACTATTGCGACCGTGAGCACGCTGTTCAGCGCGAAACGGGCGAGGGGTTTTCGCTGTCCTATGATTATTTCGGTCGAACTTCGAATACACCGACCCATGCATTGACCCAGCATTTTGCCCATGTCCTGGAAGAGGGCGGCCTGATTGAGGAACGCAGCGACGAGCAAATCTATTCGGTCGATGATGCGCGCTTCCTGCCGGATCGCTATGTCGAGGGGATTTGCCCGCATTGCGATTTCGAACGCGCGCGCGGCGACCAATGCGACAATTGCGGCCGCCTTCTGGAGCCCACCGATCTGATCGAGCCGTATTCGAAGATTTCAGGCTCCAAGAATATCGAAGTGCGTGAGACCCGCCATCTCTATCTGGTTCAGACGAAGATGGAATCGCGGATCCGCGAATGGGTGGATGCCTCGGAAAACTGGCCGTCACTGGCGACCTCAATTGCCAATAAATGGCTCGATGAGGGCTTGCGCGACCGGGCAATCACCCGCGATCTCAGCTGGGGTGTGCCGGTGGCGCATGACGGCGAGGTCCGCGAGGGCTTTGAAGGCAAGGTCTTCTATGTCTGGTTTGACGCGCCCATTGGCTATATCGGCGCGACGGCGGAATGGGCCGAAGCCTCGGGCGGCGACTGGCAAAGCTGGTGGCGTACTGACAAGGGCGCGGAC
>CAXBKM010000083.1:0-7923 GCA_963976265.1 uncultured Maricaulaceae bacterium | reverse complement strand
CAACACCGAGCTTGCCGGCATAAACCGGGTCAAGTGCATGCTCAGCATCCACAAAAGCCGCAACACCGCCCAGTTTTTGCGCCTCTGCAACACTGTGCAGGGCCAATGTGGTTTTACCGGATGATTCAGGGCCGTAAACCTCAATGATCCGGCCTTTCGGCAAGCCGCCAATTCCAAGGGCAATATCCAGCCCCAACGAGCCGGTGGGTACCGCTTCGATATCCATGTTCGGGCGTTCGCCCAGCTTCATGACGGAGCCCTTGCCAAAGGCCCGGTCGATTTGGCTCAGCGCTGCATCGAGCGCCTTGCGTTTATTTGAGTCGCTGTTGTTTTTCACAAGTCTAATCGCGCCTTCAGCCATTGTTCGTGTGCTCCCTTGTCTCACGTCCCCGCGACCGGGGCAATCGAGAGTATGTACCGCATTTGTTCCCGGAACACAATAGGAACATTAAATTGCGTCAAAATCCGTCTAAGCCGCCGTTTTGGCAGCCGCACCGATTTCTGATTTCACTTTTTCCGCGAGCTGCGTCAACGTAAATGGCTTGGGCAGGAAGCTGACATCTGTTTCCTTGCTGAGGGTTTTGGAAAACTGTTCCTCGGCATAACCCGAAATGAAGACAACGCGTGTGGAACCCAGCCGGTCGCGAGCCTTCTCCAGCAAACCTGGTCCATCCAGACCCGGCATGACGACATCAGAGATCAGCAGATCAAAGCCACCCTGTTGTTCAATGATAATCTCCAGGGCTTCCTCACCGTCACACGCTTCGATCACTTCATAGCCACGCTTGGTAAGCGTCTTGGCGGCGATCGCGCGCACGGCATCTTCGTCTTCGACAAGAAGGATGCGCCCTCGACCGGCCAAATCCGACGGTTCAGGCACAACGGCCTTGGCGGCCTTTTCCTCGGCCACTTCAACTTTCTCGTCTTCTGTCGGCTCATAGGCCGGCAGGAATATCCTGAATGTTGTCCCCTCACCCGGCTCGCTATCCACAAACAGATAACCGCCAGATTGTTTCACGATGCCATAGACGGTCGCGAGACCCAGCCCCGTACCCTGACCGGCTGCTTTGGTGGTAAAGAAGGGTTCAAAAATCTTGTCGCGAACCTCGGGCGGCATGCCCGTACCTTCATCGCGTACCGAGATCAGCACCCAATCGACCGTATCAGGATTGGGGGCGCCTGCCAGTCGCACATCCTCAGCGACAGCTTTCGACGTCGTGATCGTCAGAGCGCCGCCGCCCTTCTCACGCATGGCATCGCGCGCATTGGCAGCCAGGTTGAGAATGGCCGTTTCAAGTTGGCCCTTATCCGCCCGGATCGGCGAAACATCGCGCCCATGGACAATTTCGAGCTTGACGTTTTCTTCGAGAATCTGGCGCAGCAGAACCGAGAAGTCGGACAATACGTCCGGCAATTCCAAGGTCTCTGTCCGGAATGTTTGCTTGCGCGAAAATGCCAGCAATTTGCGCACCAAGCCCGCGGCGCGCGCAACCGTGGAATTGATGACCTGCAACTCGCCATAGGACGGGTCACCCACTGGATGTCGGCCGAGCAATTCATCGGTATTCAGCCGAATGGCGGTGAGCAGATTGTTGAAGTCATGTGCCACCCCGCCAGCCAATTGGCCAACCGCCTGCATCTTGTTGCCTTGCGCAAACTGGCGCTCCAACTCTTTCCAGGCTGTGATGTCTATTACGTAAGCCGCACGCTTGCCGCCTCGCGCCGGTGCAAACACGAGATGGGCTTCGCGGCGTGGCTCGCCCTTGATGACGACCTCGGCCGGTTCACCCTGCCCGCTGACGGCGGTGGCAAATACATCTTCAGCGCTGCGCCCCTCAGACCAGTCAAACAGATCAGCAAATTTGACGCCCGGGACGGCCGCGCCGCCGCAGAGCTGCACAAGCGCCGGATTGACGTCCTCGATTACGGAAATTTCCGGATTGGTGCCATCCAGTCGCGCCACGCCAAAGGGCGCAGAGACGAACATTTCATCGAATGTACGCCCCGCCTTTCCGGTTGCCCCACTCGCCATGGATTGCGCGACACCCGGAGGCGCGCCGGTTGATGAGAGGCCGTAGACAATGGCCCGGCCCGTCGCCGACTTGCCGGTATCCCATTCGATCGCGATCGCAACAGGACTTTCGACGCCTTCCCGCGCACTCAGCCTGGCATCAATGCGCGTAACTCCTTCGGCGCCGCGTGATTTCAGTAAAATTTTGGCACCATCGCCGGCCAACACGTCCTTTAACACCGGCAGGGACTGTCCCGCATCGATACCCAGCCAATTACGCAATGTCGTATTCGCAGCAATGATCCGGCCATCACCAGATACAGAAAACAACCCGGCCGGAGATCGGTCGGTCCAATCGGTTGTGGCGGCGCTTTGCGCCGCGTCATCGGCCTGGATCTGTGAGAACCGCCAGACGATGTGATCAGGTCCGGACGGGCGCGCCTCAACCTCGAAACGCAAGGCATCCTCACCCCGTCGTTCAATACCGGGCATCGCCTCGCGGCTGATCTGGCCCGATGTTGCGGATCGGCACATGCGATAAATCGCGCCATCGCCGCCGCCCGGCCACAGCCGATCAAGCGCGGGTAATCCCGACGCCTGCCCCAGACCGCCAATAGACTGTGTTAATTCACGATAGGCGGCATTGCCCCAGCGCCCCGCGCCGCGCTTGTCCGTCACAACGACCGGGTCAGCCAGGTACTCCAGGGCCTCAAAGGCCAGTTTGGAAGCGCCAGCAGGCTCAATACTGGCCGCCTTGTCGCGCAATCCGCGCCCGGCAGCTTCGCCTGCGGCTAGCGCATAAAGCAGTAAAAAAGCGGCTGCAGCTGCGCCGGACAGCAATATAAACCCATGCCCGCCAGCCTCGGACGCCGCGAAAAAAGCGACCCCAAGCGCCCCAACCGTTCCAAGCCCCGCCATCCAGAACAGACCGCGCGCCAATGATCGTATCGGTAGTGCGGGTCGTATCGCTTTGAGGGGTTTTACAATACCGGTCATTGCCAGCTCCTGGAACGAATCAAATCACGCTCAATGTCAGTCTACAGACCTTAGGCATTCTGTGTCCTCCCGCGTGAAAGAGAGAGGACATAGCCAATGATTTTGGCCACGGCGGTGTAGTGTTCGCTGGGAATCGTTTCATCGATGTCAACGCTGGCATAAAGCGCGCGCGCCAGCGGCGGGTCCTCAACGATGGGTACGGAATGCTCCTCGCCGAGCCCGCGAATTCGCAGCGCCAGCGCATCAACACCCTTTGCGACACAGACCGGAGCCGATGTTTCGCCCTGTGCGTACTTTAGGGCGACGGCGTAGTGGGTCGGGTTGGTGATGATTACAGTTGCGTCGGGAACCGCGGCCATCATCCGGCGACGTGCTTTTTCCTGCCGTATTTGGCGCAGTTTGGCGCGCACCACAGGATCGCCTTCGGTTTGTTTAAGCTCATCCTTCACTTCGCGGCGCGACATACGATTGCGCTTCATGAAGCTCTGACGCTGGAACAGAAAATCCAGGGCCGCAATCACCGCATAGGCGGCCAGCGCCGCCAGCATCATTCGGATCGCTGAATCGCGGACGATTGCCAAAATTCCCGTCAAATCAACTGCAGGCAGCTCAGCGAGAATTGTGCGCTTTGGCCACAATACAATCATCGCAGCACCGGCGACCAACGCCATCTTGCCAACGCCTTTGAGGAAATTTGCGATCCCCTGCGGGCCGAACATGCGCTTGGCCCCGTCGATAGGATTCAGCTTGGACAGTTTGGGGTTCATCTTCTCGGTCGTGAACAGAAAACCTGTCTGGATCAGATTGCCACCCAGCCCGGCCCCCGCCAGCAACAGGAAGGCAAAAGCAACAACCAGCCCAACCCTCATAGCCGCCGACAATGCCATATCCATCGCAGCAGCGGGCTCAACACTCATGGCATGGGGGTTGGCCAGAAAGAGCGTCAGCGTTCCCGACAACTCGCGCGCCATCGAAGGTCCAAGAATCGCGATCACTACCAATCCCGCCGCCAGCACAAACCAGCCCGGGATCTCCTGCGATTTGGGAACATCGCCCTTCTTTCGCGCATCCTGCAAGCGCCGCGCCGTGGGCTCTTCGGTCTTCTGGCTTGGATCCTGATCGTCCGCCATGGCCTAACGGAACTCCATCGTGAAGCTTTCCATGCGATCCAGCCAGACCATCGCCATCGTTCCCAGTGAGATCGCAACGATAAAGAAGCCGGCCATAATGTTGGACGGCATCGCGATAAAGAAAATTTGCGCTTGCGGCATGAGCCGGGACAAGATCCCAAGCGCGAGGTAAAACAGCAACCCAAATACAATCAATGGCGCAGCGATTTGAACGCCAATTCGGAATGCATCAATGAACGCTGACAGCGCCCACATTGCCGCGTCTTCAACAAGCGGCGTCTCGCCGGCCGGAAAAACCATGTAGGAATTGCGCGCGGCCTGAAGCAGCAAATGGTGTAAATTCGTTGCGAAAATCAACGTGATGAAAAGCAGGTTGAGAAAGGTGGCCATAATGGCACCTTGCTGGCCTTGCGCCGGGTCAAAGGATTGCGCCATGGCGAGGCCTGATTGCATGCCGATCACCTGTCCGGCAATCGCAGCGGCGGTCAGGAACATGCGTGAAATCGCTCCAATCATCAGACCAATGATTGTCTCGTTGGCGACCAGGCCCAGCATGAGCATCGGCTGATCCGGCATGGCCGGTAGGGTCGGCGCAATGATGGGCCCCAAAATTAACGAAAAAAGCAGCGCGAAGCCGAGTCGTGTTCGCGGCGGAATACTAGGCTCCCCAATACTCGGCATCAGCATCAAGATCGCACCCAAACGCGCGAATATTAATGCGGCAGCGAATATCAGGCCCGGCAATTCTTCGGTCATTGCCCGATAATCCGGTCAGCGATACCCGCCATAAAAGCCGACATCAACGCGCCCATCAGAGGGAGAAATATCAATAAAGCAATGAAGATAGCGATGATTTTCGGCACGAAAACCAACGTCATTTCCTGAACCTGGGTGAGGGCCTGGAACAGGGCGATGGTGACACCAACAGCCAAGCCAACGAGCATGACCGGTGCGGCCATTGCCAGCATCAGCCAGATCGCATCGCGTCCAATGTCGAGCACTTCCGAGCCAGTCACAACTCTCTCCGAAGGGAAATCGTTACGTAATAGTGAGTTTACGCTCCGGCTGTTCGCGTTAAGAAAGAGTCAATGAAGGTAAACGCCGTGCGGCGGGGAGAGTTTAAATGCGTGCATTTCTTTTGAGTGTGAGTTCATTGGCCGTTCTCGCCGCGTGCTCACAGGCCGGCTCTGATGAAGCTGTCATTTCGAACGACACGGTACCGAATACAGTCGCTGAGACCGACGCTGGCACACAAAGCGAAGCTGTCACATCAGAGGCACCTGAATCCGAACGTCTCTACGCCTTCTTCCAGGAGCAGTTTGACCGCGAGCTGGCTTTCTCGCCGATCACACAAACCCAGTTGGGGCTTCTCGACGATCTGGAGGCCTATGGCCAAATCGACGATCCGTCACGTGAGGCCTTTGATGCCGCGACCCAGCGCGCCCGTGACGATCTGGAGCATTTGCGAACGAATTTTGATTACGAGGCACTCGATGAGGCGGCACAGATTTCATACCGCTTTTTTGAATTCACGCTCGAAAACCAGATCGAGCAGGCCGAGTTTTGGGATCACGGCTATATCTTCACCCAGTTTTTCGGTCCCCATTCCGGCATACCCAGCGTCCTGATCGGATATCACCGCGTTGAGAATGTTGACCATGCGCAGGCCTATATTAGCCGCCTGAATGCACTGGGCGGATTTCTTCGCATTTTGACAGCCGAGGCCGATAATCGCGCTCAGAACGGCGTGCTGCCACCGCGTTTTGCCTATCCGGTCGTGATTGCGACAGCGCGCGGCATGATCACAGGCGCACCATTCGATGACAGCGGTTCCGACAGCCCGCTCTGGGCTGACCTGCAAACCAAGGTCGCCGCGCTTGAGATCGATGAAGCCGACACAACAGCTTTGCTCGACGCCGGGCGCGCGGCGCTCGTTGAATCTGTAGGCCCTGCATATGAATTGCTGATCACCACGATGGAACGCCATGAGGCCATGGCCGATGACCGCGATGGCGTGTGGAAACTGCCGCGCGGCGAAGCGTATTACGCATCACAACTCGCGAATTTTACGACCCGCGACGACATGACGGCACAGCAAATCCACGATATTGGCCTGGCAGAAGTTGCCCGTATCCACGATGAGATGCGCCAAATCATGGATACGGTCGGGTTTGAGGGATCTCTACAGGATTTCTTCGTCCACCTCCGAACCAGCGATGAATTCTATTATCCAGACGATGAAGCCGGACGACAGCGCTATCTCAATGAAGCGACGGCGATGATCGACCGCGTGACGGAGAGCCTTCCAGAATATTTTGGCCGTCTGCCCCAAGCGCAACTCGAAGTTCGTGCCGTCGAGGATTACCGCATTGAAACCGCAACCGGGGCATTTTACGAGCCCGGCCCGCTCGATGGGTCAGCGCCCGGTGCGTACTATGTTAATCTGTCGAGCATGCGCGAATTGCCGGTCTACCAGATGGAATCACTGGCCTATCATGAGGGCAATCCGGGCCATCACATGCAGGTCGCGATTTCTCAGGAACTGGACGGCGTGCCCATGTTCCAGCGCACCACATGGTTCTCGGCCTATGGTGAAGGCTGGGCGCTTTATTCAGAAAACCTCGGCAAGGATATGGGCTTTTTTGAAGATCCGTATCAGGACTTTGGACGCTTGGGATATGAAGTCTTCCGGGCCGCACGCCTGGTCGTTGATACCGGCATTCATTCACTCGAATGGAGTGAACAGGATGCGGTTGATTACATGACTGAAAACACGCCGATGACGGATGGCGATATCGCCAATGAAGTTCGGCGCTACATCGTTTGGCCCGGTCAGGCCGTCTCCTACAAGATCGGCATGCTGACCATTCAGGATCTTCGCCAACGCACAATGGACGCACTGGGCGATGATTTTGACTGGGGCGAATTCCATGATGTCGTGCTGGGCAATGGCTCAGTGCCGCTATCCCTGCTTAGCGACATGGTCGATGCCTATATTGCCGAAAAACAAGCCGAATAATTCATGTCTGGGGAGGCGAATATGAGACGATTGACAAAAGCCCTGATGGCAGGAGCTGCCCTGGCGGCCACGGTTACGGCGTGCGGCCAGCCAGACGCCGCACAAGAAAGCGTTGCCACGACGGGAAATGCGCCGGCGACAGCCTCGTCGGAAACCGGTGAAACGGTCGTTGACACGGCTGAATCGGAACGCCTTTACGCATGGTTCCAGACCCTGTTTGAAGAGGATCTGGCGCGGTCGCCCGAATTCCAGACTGGCCTTGGCATGATTGATGATCTCGACGCCTATGGGCGCTGGGATGATCGCAGCTTTGCCGAGGCACTGGCGGCCAATACGCGCAATGCCGAACGTCTTGCCTATATGCAGCTCAATTTTGATCGTGATGCACTGAACGATGACGCTCGCGTCTCCTACATGGTCTTCGAATACCTCCAGGAAAACGCCCTGCGCAATTTTGAATATCGCGACCAAACCTATGTATTTACACAGATGTTCGGCCCGCATACCGGCATGCCGGCGACGCTGATCAGTCAGCACCGCGTGTCGTCGGTTGAACACGCGGAAGCCTATATTCGCCGTCTGGAAGGCATGGGTCCGGTTTTGATTGATTTGATTGGTCAGGCCGACGCGCGCGCAGATGCCGGCGTGATACCGCCGCGCTTCGCCTTTGCCTATCTGACCGGGAATACGCGCGGTGTTATCACCGGCGCGCCCTTCGACGATAGCGACACTGAAAGCCCTCTGTTGGCCGATTTTCGAACCAAGGT
>CAXBKM010000082.1:0-7988 GCA_963976265.1 uncultured Maricaulaceae bacterium | reverse complement strand
CTTGATTGCGCTGAGGTCCTGCGTCGGGTCGCCGGGGACCAGGAAGAAATCGGCCAGCTTGCCGGGCTCAATCGATCCGAGTTCGTCGCCCACGTCGAGATAATCAGCCATGCCTTGCGTCGCCCAGCTCAAAATCTCGGGCGGGGTCATGCCGATTTCCTGATAGAGTTCCAGCTCACGGTGATAGGTGAAGGATCCGCCCAGATCGGTACCGGGCACCATGAAGATGCCGCGCTCGCGCATCATCCTCAGGACGGCCATGATCTGATCATAGGCGCCGCGATAATTCTGATCATCTTCCGGCGTTGCAATATCCGCCCAGGCGCTGCGCCAGCTGCGCTGAACACCGACCGGCATATGATCGAGATAATCGGCAGTACCGGGCGATACTTCGCCATTGCGCGACAGGAGCAGGGCTTCATGGATGGCGAGGGTCGGGTCGACCGCGACATTGTTTTCAACCATGGCATTGATGGTCGCCTGTACCGGCTCACTGTTCAGATCGAGTGCCGGCAAGCGACGCAGAGCCGTCAGCCGCAGGAGAGAGCGCGTATCTTCGCCTTCCTCCAGCACCCAGCCCAGCATGATCTGATTGATATGTGTCAGCTCGTCATAACCCGCCGCAATCATCGCATTGGCGTTGGTAAAGGCCGGAACATGACCGGCGACCCGCAAACCGTTTTCGCGTGCCGTTTCGATCATGGCCGGCACCCATTCGGGATTCATCGAGTTGTAAATCTTGATCTGGAAGAAATCACCGCTGGCGGCATAGGTCTCGACCGCCGCAACGGCCTCTTCCTCGGTTTCAACCAGAATGCCATTGTTTGAACTGAACGGGCTGCGCCCTTCGATAAAGCCGCTGCGATAAACGCGTGGGCCTGCAATCTGACCGGATTCGATCCGATCGATCAGAGCGCCAAGAACCTCATTGTTATTGCCCATATCGCGGACACTGGTGACACCGGCAGACAGATTCAGGAAGGCGCTGGTTTCGCCCATATGACCGTGCATCTCAAACAGGCCGGGGATGAGTGATCCACCCGCGCCGTCGATTTCGACTTCGCCGGGTTGCGTTTCAATATCCAGACCGTCAATCGACGCAATCTGGTTGTCCGAGACGACGACCGATACGGGCTCGCCCAGGCTTTGCGTTGCGGGATCGAATATACGGACATTGCGAATACGAATTGGTGCGCCGTAATCATGGGCCACGCGCGCCTGCAGATCTTCGAAACGGCGTGCGCCATATTCGGCGGCCAGACCACGCAGGCGCTCGTCTTCATTTTCATATCCGGCTTCGATCACTGCAAAGCCCGGTGTAATCACCGCAAAAAAAGCATCGCCCGTCATGATGAAATATGTCGGGTCGAGACTGGTTCCCGATAGCGCATAGGTCGTTGCATCGCGGCTGTCAGTGCCGTTGGAGACCGTTAGCGTATCAATCGCCGTCATCCGCAATTCGCCGCCCGGCAGTGCGGGGAGAACGCCGTCATCAGTGTCCATCAATGCACGCGCGGCAATGGCCAGCCAGTATGGGCTGCCATTTTGCGAGACATAAAAGGCAGGACCTTCAATCACCGCCTGATCACTGCCAGTTGAATCGGTCCAACTCGCCTGGCTGTCGGCAAACTCAAAGCTTTCATCAATCGGATTGCCGAATGTCGACGCACCTTCAACCGTCCAGCTGGTCGGCAGGCCTTGCGCGTCGAGCGTGACGACTTCGCTCAATGTTGGTCCGCGACCATTATTGCGGTATTCGAACTCGACCGAATAACCATTGTCTGACGGCGTGATATCCATCGCGCCGATTTCGGTTCCCCCGACGAGAACGGTGAATTGCTGGGCTTCTGTCGTGTGTGTGTCGGCCTCAGAAGGCGTGTCCGCGACGATGGTTTCACTCTGTTCTGCGCAGGCGCCGAGCGCCATGGCCAGCAAGCCGGTCAAAACCAGTTCTTTAGAAACGCGCATACACAATTCTCCCAGGGTCTCGAATATAACTCATAGTCACCTAGCATTCTTTATGGTCCGCGTCTGCCTGTTGCGCCTTCAAGGCTTTTTGAACGGTTTTCATAAAGTCGATGCGGCTCTGGGCGCTGATCACCCCGCTGATCGCGCCCAGATGCGCTGAGAGACCGGCCTCGGCCGGGCGCGACTCCAGAAAACGGTGCGCATCAGCCAAGACGGCCTCTAATGCCGCAAGTGTCGTTTCGGAAAACCGGATTTGTTCGTCAAGCGGCAGGCTATCAAGAAAAAAGATGCGGGACCGGATCGGATCAAACACATTGGCAATCAGGTCTGGCCGACCAATATCCTTGATCCAGGCCTTGAGTGCAGTCTGACCGTCCGGTGTTACATGCAACAGTTTTCGGCCACGCCCGTCATTGTCGTCGACGACGGACCGGACCAGGCCTTTGGATTCCAACCGTTCCAGCAGCGGATAGATCGCACCTGCCGAGGCGCGCCAATGTGAGGATGGCGACGATTTGAGCGCCATGCGGACAGTGTAGGCGGTGCATGGCGCATTTTCGCCAATGATGCCAACCGCCACACCTTCCAGCTCGTTCAATTCACGCATGGTTTCAATCCGGGATCAGGGAATGTCGAGCGTGTGACGATTGCCTTCACGTTGCACCTCGAATTGTAGAGGCGTGTTGCCGCGAAACAAAGCCCCGAGCTCTGCCATGTCGTATTCGCTGGCCGCACGACCGTTAATGGTTTGCAGAACATCGCCGGATTGAAATCCAGCTTGTTCACCGAGCGAACCGGGCTCGACCCATGAGATGCTGAGATCGCCGCCACCCATGCCGCGCAACTGGATTCCGAGGCGTCGCGGATCGCTGCCATCATTGGCCGCGCCGCGCGTTCCGCCGCCCATATTGCGCATGACGCGGCGGGGCCCTTGAGGGATTGCGGCGGCTTGTAAAACGGAATCGCCAGCGAGTTCAGACCGGTTCAACGAGAGCAATCCATGTCTCTGATCAATGCTCATGACAAGATCGCCCAGAACCTGATTGCCGATATTGCCATGCGGTGCCGATGGATCGAGAAAAGTGATTGGCGGATTTTCATACGTCATGTCACCCAACTCGATTGAGCCATCAAGCGTGCCCAGCCAGGTGGATCTCTCGCCACCGACCAGTCGGGCGGGCGGTCCTGCCTGCAACGCTCCTTGCAGCGGCAAGGTCTCGCTGATCGCCATGGGAAAGGTGAAACCCGATGATGCGCCGGTATCGATATGCATGGAAACACTCTGGCCAGCCGCTTCGATATTGATCACAAAGCCTGCGCCTTGCGTTGTTTCGTAGGCAAATACGCCGGGATCGCCCGGCGTCAGTTCTGCATGCGAGACACCGATTTGATTCTGGCGCGGATCAAAGGTCAAAAGCGTGTTTTCGAACAGGCCGCGCCCCAAAACCGCATGAAACTGAGCGTCACCCTGGGACATGCCGGCCAAATCCATGGTGAGGAATTCGGCGTTCTCGATCGTCAGCCCGTCAACGGTAAGAGACGGCAGGATGACGATACTGGCCGTTACGGGTTCAACGCCGCCGGACAGAACCTCGCGCTCGCCAACAACTGCCAGACCCATTGCATCAGCGACACCCAGATCAAGGACATTCACGCCCGCACCGGTATCAACGATCATATTGTAGGAGCCCTGTTCGCCAATCTGTCCGGTGACAAAGACATGGCGTCCATTCGAATGCGTGTTGAGCTGTGTGCTGTCACCGGAAAACGAAATTTGCGCCGCATTGGGGTCGGATACTGACCCGGTGCCCTGCGCACAGGCGGGTGTCAAATTCATTGTCAAAGCCAGCGCTCCGGCAGTGAGACAGGCGATTAGTGCACGTGTCATGCAAATTCTCCTATTAGTCCGATTAGGACTATCTATAGAATGTTCGATACTGATGCATGTGAAAAATCGTCAATGTTCCTGAAAAGCGGGCGGTGAAGTTTTCCAAGACATTGCTCGCAAACTCTTTCATTCTTGGTCGCCATGCATCGCTATGCCCGCACATTTCTGATTATTTTCGCGACCGCCCTTGGCGTGTTTGCGGGTCTCAACATTTTGGTCGACCCCTATGATGTGATAGGCGCGCCTCACATTGCCGGGCTTACCGCCAACAAAACCCATATCCGCGATGATGGCGGACGCATCAATGCCGCCGACCGGATGGCGCGGGGTACATCGACCAGCTTTCTTCTGGGGTCTTCGCGGACCGTTGATGGCTTCGCTCACCCGCCGGACAACTGGCCCGGCGGCATCGCCAATGCCGGAATGCGGGGCACGAATGCGTTTGAACTGGCACGCGCCATGACGCTCGCCGCGCGCGACCCGGATTTGCGATGTCTCGTCATCGGCCTGGATATGGATGAGTTCGGCACGCACGGGAAATCGAAACCCAGCTTCCCCATCTCGGCGCTGTCGGATGGCAATCGCTGGATGGCGCTGGCGCGCATGGCGATGTCGCCCAACACATTCGCGGCCAGCCTGCAAACGCTGGCCGACAATCTGACCGGTCGCGGAGAGGAAACCCCCTGGGCTGACATCTATGAGCCGGGGGTTCAACGCGGACGCTATGAAGGCGGCGCACGCGGCATCTATAGCTACTATCTGGGGTATCGCTATGATGAGGAACGGCTTCGCTATTTCGAGGCCGCCCTGGACGCGGTGACAGAGCGGGGTGTGCAGGTTGTCGCCTTCATCCACCCCCTGCATGCCTGGCGCGAAGAAGCCTTGTTCCGCTCGGGGCGCTCAGATCAGTATTTCGCGCTGCGCGCGGATCTGGCTGAATTGTTTGACCGCTATGCGGACCGCGTCCCGGTGCAGGCCTGTATTGAGGGGGGCGCAGCTCCACTCTGGGATTTTTCCGGCTTTGAAAGCGTTTCGACCATTGCTGCCCCTGATTCTGACCAGACCGTTGCCCACCCTGCTTTTTACGAGCCCTCTCATTATTTGCCGCATATCGGTCAGGCCATGCTCGACCGGATGCGCGGCGATGATCTGGAAGGCGAGGTTTTTGAGGATGGGTTTGGCGCCGTGCTGACATCCGACAACGTTGAGTCCAGCGCGCAAGCTATTCGCGCCCGACGCGATATCTGGCTGCAATCCGAAGACGGGCAGGTGGCAACATTATTTCTCGATACTGTCACTGCATCAAACCCAAATCCGGAAGCCGCACCACCGAAATTTCTCAATCGCGATGACTGGCAGGACTTAACACGCGCGCTTGAGCGCTTGCCCGACCGGGCCGCACCGCGCTAGACCGCCCCATAAGCCAGAAAGACGAAACAGCATGACCGTTCATTTCCATCAAGGCGATTTGCCAAGCGGCATTGATTTGGGGCCCAGCGTGGCCGTCGATACAGAAACGCTTGGCCTGTCACTGACCCGCGACACGCTGTGCGTGGTCCAATTGTCATCGGGTGATGGCGACGCCCATGTGGTTCAGCTCAACCGCCCGGCGTATGACTGCCCGAACCTCAAAGCCCTTCTGGCCGATACCAGCGTCGAAAAAATCCTGCATTTCGCCCGCTTTGATCTGGCCATGGTCGAAAATTATCTCGGCGTTGTCATGACGCCGGTCTTTTGTACCAAGATCGCGTCCAAACTGACCCGCACCTATACCGACCGACATGGTCTGAAAGATGTGACCCGCGAATTGTTGTCGATCGACCTGTCAAAACAACAGCAAAGCTCTGACTGGGGCGCGTCCGAATTGACCCGGGCGCAAATCGACTATGCCGCATCAGATGTGCTGCACCTGCATGCCTTGAAAGCCGGCTTGACTGAAAAACTTGAACGCGAAGGCCGTAGTGAGTTGGCGCGCGCCTGTTTTGATTTTCTGCCCTGGCGCGCGCGGCTCGATCTGGCGGGCTGGCCCGAAACCGACATTTTTGCACATTCCTGACCGGCCTGCCTTGAAACCGCCGCGTCATGTGGCTTTGTGCTAAACTTATCGAACGCAATACAGGAATGCCCCGCCCATGACCGCAACCACAGCCGATGGAATACAGGGCCTGGAGCCAATCCGTCACGCGGTCTGGGAACCCAAGCGCGCAACGACCCTGTCGCAGGCGCGACAGCGAACCGCTTTTGTACGGACATTGCGCTTTGTCCTGATCGCCATAACCGCCGGCATTGTCGGTTTGGTCATTCTTCAGATTGCGACCAGCGTTCTGGGTGAAGTTGAGCCCGAAGAAATCACGATTGGCGAAAATGCCCGTATGATCAATCCACGCTTTACCGGACGCGATGAAGGGGGATCCCCCTTTGTTGTCACCGCCGATGTGGCCATCCGGCGTCAGGGCGCGTCGGTCAATCTGACGGAGCTGGAGCGCCCGCGCCTGGATTATGAAATGATCGAAGCACTGGGGCCGGAAGCCGACGGTGTGTTGGCGCAGAGCGGGCTCTACGATTCCGAAAACCGGATTCTGGATCTCGATACCGATGTTCGGTTTCGCACGGCGTCAGGCTATGAATTTGTATCACAGACGGCGCGTCTGTTGCTGGACGAAGATCGCGTGATCGGTGATTCCCCGGTAGAGGGGACCGGCCCGATGGGCGACATTCGCGCCGAGGCGTATGAAATACTGGACGGCGGCGACCGCGTCGTGTTCACAGGACAGGTTGTTGCGCGGATTGAAAATCGCCGTGTGCCGCAGTCAGGAGAGAATCAATGATTTCCCGATTATTCGCCATTCTGGTTTTGCTGACCTTTGCAAGCACGACGGCTCAAGCCCAGATCGGGCGCCAGGGCGGTCCGATGGACATCACGTCAGACCGGCTTGAGGTGATCGACGCAGAAAACAAGGCGGTGTTCTCGGGCAATGTCGATGCCGCGCAAGGCGACACGCGCCTGCGCGCCGATCAGATTGAAGTCTTCTTTAGTGAGAACTCGACCAGCAGTGCAGCCGCTGGCGGCTTTGGCGATGTCCAGCGCGTGCTGGCAACCGGTGATGTTTTCTACGTCACCCCGTCAGAAGTCGCGCGCGGCAATCGGGCGCTATATCAGATCACGACCGAAACCATCACGATGACGGGTGATGTCGTGCTGACGCGCGGTGAAAACGTCATTACCGGAAGCTGCCTGATCGCCAATCTCACAACGGGACGCTCACAGATCAATCCGCCATCCTGTGCCCCCACCGATGCCACTGCGAGCACCACGACAGGTGGCCGCGTTCGCGCCGTTCTTTTCCCGGCCAATGATTCTGATGACGACAGTGAAGGCGAGGACGAGTGACCACATTCGCAGACACGCTGGCACGTGATGCAGCAGCCGACGCTGCTGCGGGCCTTTATGTCGAGAATATCGGCAAGACATACCGCAAGCGACCGGTGGTCAAGGGCGTCTCCTTGCGCCTCAATCGCGGTGAAGTCGCCGGCCTGCTCGGTCCGAACGGTGCCGGGAAAACCACCTGCTTCTACATGATCACCGGACTGGTTGAGGCCGATTATGGGCGCATCATGCTCGATGGTGAGGATATTACCCGCCTGCCCATGTATCAGCGCGCCCGGCTGGGCATTGGCTATTTGCCGCAAGAGGCATCGATTTTTCGCGGACTGACTGTGCATGAAAACATCATGTCGGTCGCAGAAATTGTTGAGCCGGACCGCAAGGCGCGGATCGAATCGGTCGATCAATTGCTTGAAGAATTGCGCATTGCGCACCTTCGCGATGCACCGGCACTCTCGCTTTCCGGCGGTGAGAGACGCCGCGCGGAGATCGCGCGGGCTTTGGCGACGCGGCCTTCCTTCATGCTGCTCGACGAACCCTTTGCCGGAATCGACCCACTGGCGATCACCGATATTCGTGACCTGATCAGCTTCTTGAAAGATCGCGGAATTGGCATTTTGATCACGGATCACAATGTTCGCGAAACACTCGAGATTACCGATCGCGCCACCATTATTCATGAAGGCGAAGTGCTCTTTGAAGGCGCACCGGACGCCATCCGAAATGATCCCGATGTTCGCCGCGTTT
>CAXBKM010000081.1:0-8001 GCA_963976265.1 uncultured Maricaulaceae bacterium | reverse complement strand
TACCGGGAAAGTCAAACGCCTTGCGGCGCGCCGACTGGCCCGTGCACCCCTGTCGATCCCCTCTGACCGAAAAATCGTCTCGATCACCTTTGATGACTTTCCCAAATCTGCGGTCGATGTGGGTGCATCAATCCTTGAAGCGCGCGATTGGCGCGGCACCTGGTATGCTTCGATGGGCTTTATGGGCGGCGACACCCATCACGGTGCCATGTTCGACGCCGGTGACATTGAACGCTTGGCCAATGCCGGTCACGAGATTGCGTGTCACAGCTGGTCGCATATGGATGCCGCATCCGCGCCGCTCGAAACATTTATGGCGGACGCCGCACGCAACACCGAAGAATTGCAGGGATTGGGCGCGCAGATCGACAGCTTTGCCTATCCCTATGGCGAGGCTTCGCCTGCGTCCAAGACCGCTCTGGGGCGTCGCTATGCAAGCCTGCGCGGTGTACAGCGCGGTATAAACCGGGACGGCGCGGACCGGCATTTATTGAAAGCCGTCGGCATTGATGGTGGCCAGGCGGGGATTGATACCGCCCTTCAATTCGCCAAAGAGCTTAGCGACGCTCCGGGATGGTTGATCTATTATGTGCACGACATTCAGGATGATCCGACGCCATGGGGGTGTACGCCTGAACAGTTCAACCGCGTTCTCGATGCCATCGCGGCCAGCGGCTCTGATGTTTTGACGGTTGGCGATGCCGTGCGGGCGCTTGCCGACGCTTAGGCGCGGCGCGGCATGGCCAGTTTCGCTGCCGTTGCGACGAACAGCACCCAGGTCAGTCCATTACGCTGCAACAGATTACTCTCTGAAAAACTGATCACACCGAGCATCACGACAAAAACCAGCGCCCAATAGGTTTCACGACCGCGAAACAGGCGCGTGATGGCTCGAAACAGCGTCAATAGGTAGGACAATGCCATCATTGCCACGCCGGGCAAGCCAATCGCCAGCGCGATTTCCAGCCAGCCATTATGCGCCGTCGGAACAGGCCATTGGGTTTGCTGTCTGACCCAGAACACCGGCCCGTATTCCTGTGTCCAATAAGCCCCATAGCCATACCCCGTCCAGGGAGCGGCCGCGATCTGTCCAAATAGCACTGCCCAGATATCAGTCCGTCCGGTCAGCGTGGCATCCCGGCCCAAAGCTTCGAGCGCGGCCAAGGGCGCTAGCGTCACAATCAACGCGATGGAACTGCCCAGCACACCAGCCAGAAACAGCATCAATGTCGCAAATCCAATACCCCGTCGAACCAGCGCGATCCCCATTGCGCCGGCAACCGCAATCAATAGTGCGACCAAAGCGGTCTTGGATGTCGACATCAGGACCATGCCTGCATGGAAGGCGGCAATGCCCCACCAGATCAGCTTGTAGCGCGGGAATTGCGCCGCGGCGGCAAAGCAGGCTGCCGCTCCGAAGGCCATCATCGCGCCGAGCGTATTTTTCTCCCACCACAGGCCCTTCCACGCCCCGACATGAATATCAGAGTGAACAGCAAAGCCCGGTGCAATAATCGCCGCAATCGCGCTTCCGAGCCCCAAAATGGTGAAGCTTGTCGCAATCAAAAGGATCAGGTCGCGCCATGACCAGGTCGCCGCGAATGCGATACCAATGGCGGTTGTCATCAGCAGGGCAAAACCCCGCCGCATCGTCATCGCAGAATCAATCGACCAGACAAAGGACACCAGGCAGAGGAAGGACAAAGCCAGAATGATCGGAATTCGGCGGGCCACATCCAGACTGATACCGGGCCGTGCCACCATCCAGATCGCGGCGACGGCATAAATCGGCAACCACATGACGCGCAGCAGCATGGCACCTTCCGGCTCGGCCTCGCTCGCAAGCAGGGGGCCCAGCAGGGCCTGAGACAGCAATAGCAGGATGAGAAGCGTCGCGCCGAACTCGATTTGACGCATCAGCGTGATTTGCGGCGCTGCGCGCCACGCATTCAATCCGGATGTGAAATCCGTCACGCCGCCCAGCGCGCCGGGTCCGGCCCGCGATTGAGGATAACACCGGCGACGATACCGCCACGCGCTTCAATGGCCGCACGGCGCGCCTCGATAGCGTCTTCCGACGGGCGACGTTCATCAGCAACCAGAATAACCCCGTCCATGTCAGCAACCATCGCCAACACGGCCTTGTTCATTCCCGGTGCGTCGACAATCGCCATATCAATGGACCGGCGAACAGCGGCCCAATAACTCTCCGCGCGGCGCAGGGTCAGGCGCTTAACCTCGCCCGGCGCGCGTTGGAACTCCGTCACATAGAGCTTGTCAGCGCAGCGCCGCGCGACCATACGGGCTCGCGCCGTTTCTGGCTCCACACGCCAATAAGGATCACGTCCAAAACCGGCATCAAAAACCTGTCCTGATTGTGCGCTCAACGCCTTGTGTTGCGGGTTCTTTTCTGAATCGAGATCGAACAACCAGACACCGCGCCTCGATCGTGCAGCCGCGATACGGGCAAAGTCACGCGCCAGTGTCGATGCACCCGTACCACGCCCTGCGCCCATGAACATCAAAACGCGTCCATTGCCACCGGGACGGGCAATGGGTTCGAGCCGCTCGGCGAACTCAATCATCTCTGGTGTCAGGTCAATCATGAGAATTGTTGGCGAATCCCAAAAACAGTCTGACTTCACCTCACACGAGTGAGGTTAACGAGGTCCAAATTACGGGAGTGTTCCCTCAGGCGCGATCAGGTATCCGGGCCAGAATGGGCAGGTTTGCAATGGAATTATCGCCGCGACGGTTCGAATTGGCTGCCCGACCCGGTTTGCGCGCGACGCGCGCGCCAAAATTTCCGCCACCGCCACCTTGCCCGATATGGCGTCGCCAGTAACCGCGCATCAGGCCGACGAAAAGCGCAATCGCCGCACCCAGCATGAACGCCCCCGCCACACCCAGCTTTTTCAAGGATGACCCTTGAGCGGGTGGCTCGGCGCGTTCAATCACGCGAACCGAATCGTCTGAGCCGGACGCCGCATTGCTGCGCGCTTCGGCTTCGGCCTGCTGCGTGGCCAGAGATGTGGCGGCCTCTCCGGTCGCTGCGACATTTTGCGATAGTCGCGCATATTCAGGTGACAGAGCCCGCAAACGTGCGACTTCCGCTTCAGCCGCCTGAACCTGGCCGCGCATCGCGCTGACGCGGCGCCCCTCAGAGGCGGCAACCGATTCTAGGCGCAATTGTTCGCTTTCAAGGCCCTGGCGCACCGGATTGGCGCCAACACGACGCTGGCCCAGCGATTCCGCGCCGCCTCCTGCGATAAAAGTTTCGAGCTCGGTTATCTCGCGATCAAGCGCCTGAACCGGTGGTGCATCCGGGAGATAGCGCGCCAACAGGCTTTCACGCTCCAGTCGGCGATCCAGCAAGCGATTGGTCGCGCCATTTTCGACATAGAGCTCAATGGAGGCCGGAACATTCGCAAGGCGCGCCTCGATGGCCGTCGCGCCTGCAGACGCTGCTTGCTGATCGGCCTGCGCTTGTAAAAGAGCGGTGCGCGCACTTTGCACGCGCTCAACGGCTGCATTTTGATCCGACACAAAATCGACCAGGCCATTGGCAATCAGGAAACTGTCCAATTCCTGCTGGGCTGATTCGTGGGCAGAACTCGCCTGCGCACGTCGACCCACGACGCCGCCAATACCATCGCCAACGAGCACCATGACGCGGGTTCGCAGATAGGAATCCACGATCGCATTAAGGGCCAATGCTGACCGGTCCGGATCGGGGCTTTCATAGGTCGGGATCAGCACCGACGCATTGGGCGCCCGATTGATCGCAAAGCCGCTTTGCAGGGCCTTGAGCGCATCGGCTTCCGAGCCGGGCTCGCCAAGAATGACAGCCGGGCCCAATTGCCGGATGGCGCCGCGTCGAACCGTATCAGAGTTAAGAATTTCCGCTTCTGACTGAAGCACTTGTTCGAGCATAAAAGCCCCGCCAGCACCCGCAGCGCCGGGCGTGGGATCATCCTGATCGAGCACCACCAGGAGACGAGAATGAGCCTGAAAACTGGGCTTTAACAGCAGCATCGAAGCCGTCGCGCAGGTCACGAAAATCACCAGAAAGATGATCGCAATCAGCCAGCGCTCCCCCCATGCAATCTCGGCCACGTCGAACAGGTCAAGATCGCCCTGCGCATCGGAGGGTGCGCCTTGAGCGTTGTGCGAATTCGAACCGGAGTAAGACTGTGTTTGCGACATGGGATTGATAGAGACAGTGAGGCATTTAATTTTTCCTTATCCAAAGCGATGAATCTTCATCCCTCATAAGGAATCATAAAAAAGGTCGTGCCATGCGCCGCTTTGTACTTCTGCCTCTTTCCGTCCTTCTGGCCGGGTGCGGCTTCCTCGGGGATCCAGAGGACACGCGATATGAACGCGTCCAGGACAGTCAGCGTTGGGAAGCGGTGCGCTTCGAAGATTGGCGGCAGGACGATCCCGGATTCCGTTTTTACCCTGGCGATACAATCGATGTGACCGTGCATAGCGCCGATGAATTGTCGCGGACAGCGACGGTTGGCCCGGATGGCCGGATCAATCT
The DNA here is from genome assembly GCA_963976265.1 of uncultured Maricaulaceae bacterium. Lineage (GTDB taxonomy): Bacteria > Pseudomonadota > Alphaproteobacteria > Caulobacterales > Maricaulaceae > Hyphobacterium. Next base: position 3,455 of record CAXBKM010000081.1, on the reverse strand, counting down.
GCCTCTGGCACCATCCATCATGGTCGCAGGATTGACGGCGCCGGAAGCGGCAGGCCGTGTCGCAGATGCCTATGTCGGCACGCTGCGCGATCCCATTGTCGAGGTCACACCCAACAGCTTTGGGGCGCAAAATATTATCGTCGGCGGTCAGGTGAATGCACCTGGCCTGCTGGCTATGCCATCACGCATCGGCGCGCTGGAAGCGGTCATGATGGCGGGCGGATTTCGCGATTCAGCATCACGCAGCGAGGTCGTCATCCTGCGGCGCTCACCCAGTGGCGGCGTGATGATGCGGGTCGTCAATCTGCGCGCAGCCTTGCGCGGTGATGGCGGGGCGGACCCCTTCCCTCTGCGTCGGCACGACATTGTTTTCGTACCGCGCACAACCATCGCCGAAGTCACATTGTTCGTTGAACAATATGTCTATGGGATATTGCCGCTCGATCAGGCCTTCTCATACGCTATCGCCGACGCGATCACGAATAATTAGGCTTAACAGGTCAACGCAAATCAGTGACGCGTGGCCAACCATTCGCGAGCCGCGCGCTGTGCATTGGCCACATCCATCGGATCCATCTCGTCAGAGAGTTCCTTGCGATAATGCTTGGCCGGCTCGCTGCCCATCAGGGCTGCCAGATTGAACCATTTGTGCGCTTCGATGTAATCGATTTCGCCGCCCTGGCCGGTTGAATACAACAGGCCCAGCTTGCACAGGTCATCGCCGTTCGGATCGGTATTGATCGCGTCGTGTGCCTGTGCTGTCTCAACATCAGTGAAAGCCATATCAGCCCCCATTCCATTTTGCGGTCCGGAGGCTGTTGTCGCCCCTCTATCCCGCGTTCCACCCATGTTCGAGTGACCTCGAACGTGTTGAAACCTGACGCAAGGGGTTTTCTATAAGGTTAAGAAAAATCAGGGTTATTACGCCTTAATGGTTTATTTCGGTTAAGTGAGATTGCCGAAATGCTAATGCGCACGCTGACCAAATAGCAGTTTTCGCGCTGCTTCAGCGTCCTTGCTGTCTTCAGCCAGATTGCCGCGCATATCCTTGCCAACTGCCCGGCCCGTCCTGACCGCAGGTCGCGCGCCCACACGTTCATGCCAGGCTTTCAGCAGGGGAAATTCGTCCAGGTCCTGCCCCTGCCCTTCCGGCAGTATCCAGGGCCAGATCGCCATGTCGGCAATCGAGTAATCTCCCGCGACATAATCGCGGCCATCGCCCAAAATGCGCTCAATTACGCCATAGAGGCGATTGACCTCATTGGTGTAGCGGTTGGCGCCATATTCCAGCTTGCTTTCGTCGGGTTCAATTTTTTTGGCATAGCTACGGAAATGATGCGCCTGTCCAGCCATCGGCCCCAGACCACCCATCTGCCAGAAGAGCCATTCTTCGATTGCCGCCTGTTCGCGGGCGTTCTCGCCATAGAATTGCCCGCTCTTGCGCGCGAGATATTGCAGGATGGCACCGGATTCGAAAATCGAGATCGGTTTACCGTCCGGCCCATCTGGATCGACAATCGTCGGCATGCGGTTATTGGGGCTTATTTTCAGATAGGCCGGCTCGAATTGCTCGCCTGTTCCGATATTGATCGGCTTGACCACATAGGGCAGCGCCATTTCTTCCAGGGCAATCGTGATTTTCCAGCCATTGGGGGTGGGCCAGTAATAGAGTTCTATCGGTTTTGGAGTGGTCATAAACTGGCCTTTCGAAGGTCCGCATTGGCCGATTAATGTGGGGGAGATCGACCGAATAACAAGAGCCTCGCTGGCGCATACCCTTTCCAAAAGTTAATCTTGCTTGAAACTTCTGTGGAACCGAGCGAAACTACATGCGTTATTGGCGCGAAGCCTGTGTGGGATCTCACGCAGGCACAGTGTTCACTTGGGAAGGGACCCGACATGAAAAAACTACTTGGAACCACCGCGCTCGCCATGATTCTGGCTGGCGCTGCGGCGTGCACACCGGCAGATGAAGCTGCAATGGATGATCCGGAAGCCACAAATGGCGAAGTCAGTCATTCCGATGGCAATATGGACGATGCGGCGGATGACGCTGGCGATGCCATGGATGAAGCCGGTGATGACATGGAAGACATGGCTGACGATGCTGGCGACGCCATGGGCGATATGGCCGATGACGCCGGAGACGCTATGGGCGACATGATGGATGAAGCCAGTGACATGGCAGAAGAAGCCATGGATGACGCAGGCGACATGGTCGATGATATGGTTGATGAAGCCGGTGACATGGCTGACGAGGCCATGGGCGACGAAGAGCCTGCAGACCCACAATAAAGCCTGTCGAATTTTGACACGGACATTAAACCGGCATCGGGACTTCCCGGTGCCGGTTTTCTTTTGTCGCAGGTTGAAGAGTTTCGCGTGACGCCGCGACGCGGTATGACTGGCCCCAAGACAAGACAAATGAGCCATGCCATGACCAAAGCTGAAATCCCGCCTGTCTCGCTGGCGATCTATCACAGCAATCCTGACGCATTCGCCGAGGAATTGGGCGCGAGCTTTCGCAGGTTTGGCTTTGCCGTGATTGCGGATCATGGTTTGAGCGATGAATTGATCGCGCGGGCGCTGGATCGCACCAGGGCTTTCTTTGCCCTGCCGGACGATGTCAAACGGCGCTACTATCAGGATGGCGGCGGCGGTGCGCGCGGCTATACGCCGTTCGGCACAGAAAACGCCAAGGGCGCGACCGCCAAGGATTTGAAAGAATTCTGGCATGTCGGCCGCGACCTGCCGGACGGGCACCCGCACAAGCAGTGGATGGCCGACAATATCACGCCATCAGAAATCGACGGCTGGGACGCGCTAGGCGAGCTTTACACCGCGCTGGATGATCTTGGCGGCGTGATCCTCACCGCGATTGCGCGCCATCTCGGTCTGGCCGATGATTTCTTTGAGGACACGGTGCGCGATGGCAATTCGGTCTTGCGCCTGCTGCATTACCCGCCGCAGGCCGAAGTTCCCGAAGGGTCGATCCGTGCCGCCGCGCATGAAGACATCAACACGATCACGCTCTTGCTGGGCGCCGAAGAAGCCGGCTTGCAGGTCAAGGATCGCCGCGACGGTCGGTGGATTGATATCAGCCCGCCGGCCGGATGTCTGGTCATCAATATCGGCGACATGCTGCAGCGGCTGACCAATAACGTCCTGCCCTCGACCAGCCACCGCGTTGTCAATCCGGCACCGGAACGTCAGGGCTTTTCGCGCTATTCGACGCCCTTCTTCCTGCATTTCCGGCCGGGCTATGAGATCAAGACCCTGCCAAGCTGCATCACGGACGACAATCCGGATCAGTATCCCGAGCCGATCACCTCACAGGCTTATCTGGAAGAACGCCTGCGCGAGATTGGCTTGATGTAGCGCCTAGCGGATTTGGGTCTTCATCACAACAAATACGAGATCCCAGCAAAGGCTGGAATCCAGTTTTTGTTCGCTGG
>CAXBKM010000080.1:0-8074 GCA_963976265.1 uncultured Maricaulaceae bacterium | reverse complement strand
GTCAACAAATTGGCAGACAGCGCAACGCCCATCGCGCTGGCAATCGCAATGGTAAAACAGACGTAGAAACGCGTCTGGTTCTTCTCGCCGTTTCCGCGCATATAGCCAATGGAATAAAGCGAGTTCACAATCCACAGCCCACTGGCCACCGCGGCAAACAGAGCGCCGAGCGGTTCCAGCTTAAGGCTCAGTGACAGGCCGGATCCTAAATTGAGAAGCTCAAGCTCGGGTCGCTGGCCAGTGAGGGAAATCAAATAGGCGATATTGGCTGCGAGGAGGACTGAAGCCAGCAAGGTCGCGCCTTCCCGAATATTGGGATAGCGCCCCAGCAGGCTGACCAACACGCCGCCGATAGCCGGAATGGCCAGCGCCAGTCCAAGAGCGAGTTCTGGCGTCATAACCCTGCCCCCGTGAATGCAGCTTGCGCGGCACGACGCGCAATTTCGAGCAAGGGCTCGATATCGAAAAAGAACCAGACATTGGCAGCGGCGAGTAACCAAAGCGGCACGGCCATCATGACCGGCGCCGTCGCAATCGCGCCATGATGCTCATGGGGTTTCGCCAGCCAAATCGCCGCCAGCATCCGCCCGACATAAGTCAGTGCCAGCAGTGAAGAGATAAAGATCGCAGCAACGGCCCACCACCAGCCATGGTCCAGAGCGGCGAGTGCGAGATACCATTTCGACCAGAATCCAACGGTCATCGGCATGCCAATCAGGCTGAGCCCGGCAATTGTAAAGGCGATGGCCGATGCCGGCATGGAGCGTGCCAAACCATTGAGGTCAGAAATCTGACGCACGCCAAAGCGGATCGCAAATGCGCCTAGCGCCATAAACAGAGCGCCTTTCATCATGGCATGATTCATCAGGTGAAGCAGGCTGGCGCTTACACCAGCAGCGGTGCCAAGACCCAGCCCCAACATCATATAGCCAACTTGCGCGACCGACGAGAAAGCCAGCAATCGCCGCGCATCGGTCTGAAAGACCGCCTGCACGGATGCGGCAATCATCCCGATCACTCCCAGAACGGCAAATACCCAGATAAAGGCCGCTTCGACGAACGGTGAAAGCGGGAAAAAGACGTCAAACAGAAAGCGGATCAGCGTGTAAAATGCGACCTTTGTCGCTGTCGACGCCAGAAATATGGTGACGAAATTGGGCGCGAACGCATAGGCATTCGGCAGCCAGAGATGCAATGGGAACATGGCTGCTTTCAAGCCAAGCCCAACAATAATGAATGCAAAGGCGGCCTGTACTACCCGGCTATCGCTCATTTCCGGCAGCCGGGTCGCAATATCATGCATGTTGAGCGTGCCGGTCGCCATATAGAGGAAACCAACGCCAATCACGAAGAAGGTCGCACCAATCGTTCCCAGAATAAGATAATTATACGCCGCAGTCAGAGCACGGCGGTCCCGCCCGGCGCCCATGCCGACGAGCACATAGGTTGAGATCGACGAAATCTCGAGGAATACAAACATGTTGAAGGCATCGCCGGTGATCGAAACACCGAGCAAGCCAGAAAAACAGACCAGAAACGCCGAATAGAACAAGGACTGTCGGCGAGGCTCAATCTCATCGGCGACGCTTGGCAGGGCATAAATCAGGCTGAGTAGACCCAAGCCTGACACCAGCAATAACAGCGCGGCATTCAACGCATCAATTCGAAACTCAATACCGGCTGGGGGTGCCCACCCGCCCATGGCATAGCTGATCACACCGACCGACTGGACCTCGACGGCCAGAACGATTGAAAATAATGCGGCCATAATCGCTGCAATTAGCGCGACTGCCCAGCCGGCCCGCCCATTCGGCATCACCGCCGCGACAGCCGCAAAAAATAGCGGCACAGCGACGAGAAGCGCAGGCGCGTGTTCGACGAGATTAGCCGGCATCAAGGTGGAAATGGCTTCCATTACGAGGATGCCTCCCCGGAATCCGTGGCATAGTCAGCCCGATTAATCGCTTCATCCTCGATCGTACCGTAGGTTTCACGTATTCGGACAACCAGGGCCAGCCCAACCGAAAGTGTTGCGACGCCAACAACAATCGCCGTCAGAATCAGAACATGTGGAAGTGGATTGGAGTAAATCGGCTCTGCCGCATGGGCAGCCGCGTCCGCATAATCGCTGCCGCTGTATTCGGAATGCCCGTCATAGTCTGAAAGGATGGGCGGCTGGCCGCCGAAAACCTTCCCGATCGTGATATAGAGCAAGAAGACCGATGTCTGGAATAATGACAAGCCAACAAGGCGCTTAACCAAATTTCCGGTGGCGATAACGGCATAGAGGCCGGTCATCATCAATATGATGATGATGATGTAATTGAAGCGTTCTGCGAGCAGCTCAATCATCGCTACCACTCCTCTTCCGGGATGTCCGGCGCACGACCCGCGAAAGCGTAAAAAATCGCGACCATCACAGAAAATACGGTGCTCAATACCCCCAGCTCAATCAAAAGAATGCCGATATGCTGGCCGGTTTTATGAGCGAGATCTGGATGCAAGGCGTCGTAATCGAGATAATTTTCGCCCAAAAATACGGTCACAAATCCAACGCCGCCATAGAGCAGCACGCCGAAGGCTGCACCTAACCGAACTGACACGGGTGGTACGGCGCGCCGTGCCTCATCAACACCGAAAATCAGTGCGTATAAAATGACTGCCGACGCAATAATCACACCCGCCTGGAAACCGCCTCCAGGGCTATAATCGCCATGGAAGTGAACATAGAATCCAAACACGACAATGATTGGAATCAAGAGCTTGGAGACAATTCTTAGAACGAGATGAGGACTCATGTTTCGTCATCCTCCCGGCGCCGCCTGCCCTGACCACCAAGCCCGAGCAGCAACATGACGCCCAGACCTGCCGCAAAGATGACAACTGTCTCGCCAAAGGTATCAAAGCCGCGATAACTCGCCAGAACGGCCGTGACGACATTGGGCACCGCGATTTCATTCGGCGTACTGACAATATAGTCGAGACCGACATAGGCGTTCGCAGGCGAATTCGGGTCGCCATAGGCTGGCATGTCGGCAATCGCATAAAACAGCGCCGCGCCGGTTGCGAGGACCACGACGAGTGCAGCCCAGTGACGCCCGGCCTTGACCTCATCAGCCTCACGCGCGGTCAACAGCATCGCGCCCAGCATCAGCACAGTTGAAATACCGGCACCAACAGCCGCTTCGGTAAACGCCACATCGACCGCATCAAGTGTCACAAACCATGCCGCCGAGAGCAGACTGTAGACGCCCATCAACATAACCGCGGCAAACAAATTGCGAAGACGAACAATCGCGATGCCAACCGCCAACAGCATCCCCATCAGCGCGTAATCAAGCAATTGGGTCCAATCAAATTCAGCCATTATGATTGCCCTCCGCCGTCGCTTTTTTCAGCGGGATGGGCTGGGTGGTGTCGCGACAGAAGTGGCTTTTGTCCGGCCCGGTGCGCCGCATTGGCAACGGCATGCGTGGCCGTCGGGCTGGTCAAAAACAAGATGAAACCAATCAGGAGCAGCTTCAGCGCAAGCAGCGAAACGCCGGCCTGCAGGATTAAGGCAAAGATGATCAGCTCGGCACCAAGCGTGTCTGTCACACCCGCGGCATGCAGGCGGGTAAAAAAGTCTGGCAGACGCAGAACACCAATGGCGCCGGCGAGCACGAAGACAAGCCCCGCTGTCATCGATGCGATACTCGCAATATCAAGCGCGATCTGGACGGCTTCGGCTAAAGTCATTCGTCCTCACCTCCACCGATTGCACGCCGCAGGGACATTTGCGCCAGGGCAATTTCGAGAGAGCGATAACGGAAGAATTTGAGGATCGCGACCGTTGCAATAAAGTTGATCAATGCATAGAGCAGCGCGATGTCGACGCCATCGGACCGACCGGTTAACAGGCTAAATATCAACAATAAAAGAACAGTTTTGGTGCCAAAACTGTTGGCAGCCAGCACCCGGTCGTACAGGGAAGGCCCCGCAAACAAGCGAGCCAACATCAACGCCATCGCCAATGCCATGAAAAGTGCCGCAGTCAGATTGACCCATTCCATCATGATGGGGACCTCCGACCATCCGTCGCAATGTCTGAATTGGCGTTCATCTGGGCGAAGTCATCAGGCGAAGTAAAGTCTGGCGACAGCGCGTGGACCAGATAGCCATCTTCTTCAATTTCAACGGTCACTGTACCAGGCGTCAATGTAATGGAATTGGCGAAAATACAACGTCCCAGATCCGAACGCGCCTCAACGGGCACGCGTACCAATCGCGGCGTGATGTCGATCTCTGGCTTCAGGGATGTCTTGACGACGGCGACATTCGCCATAGTGATCTCGCGCCCCAACCACATATAATAGGGGATGAGCGTACCCAGTCGGAAAAATGGTGCCGTTTCGCGATCAATGATACGCATACGATAAGCCAAGCCCATCGCCAGGATGACGCTCACAGCACCCAGAATCAACAGGATTGGCTTGTCGAAATAACCCGACAAGACCGCCCACAAAATGGCCAGAACGACGCTCAGGCTGACGCCGTATCCCATGCAACCTCCCCCAAAAACCGATTCTACGTGATCGTTTGGTCTGGGATAGCTTTTAGCCGCGCTGGGCGGGGATGGCCAGCGCTAACCGGAAGGTGATTCAGTTGGCGATCAAATTGATGGGTGGGCTGAAAAAATCAGGCTGGGTCCGCTGACACCCCAACGTTGGACCAATCCCAATACCGCAAAATGGTTTGTGCTTTTTCGACGGAGAGTGAGTCATAAACGATTCCCGCTTGACGGAATCCCGCTGCACTTTCAGCCCTTCCCAACGCCGCCCAAAATGCGGCCAGTGTTTCACGGTTCGCGCCAGTGGCCTTGCACAAAACAGCCAGAGCTTCCCCGCCCAGATCGTCGAACATACGCGCCAGCAAGGGCCGTGCGATCCCCGCCAACCGTGCAATTTCCTCAATCATCTCAGACGTGGCCCCGCGTTGGCGCATCGCGGTCGCCGCGCCCTCCAAAGAGCCATAGGGGCTCGCATCCGCCGCTTCACGATTGCGCTGACGCCGATCGACAAATTTCAGGGCTCGATGCACGAGAGCATCCTGGCCACTGGCCCGCGCCTCTTCGGCGGCCAAGGGAAAGACGTCTTCAACCGCTTCGATCACGATCGACCGGTCGACGCCAAATCGGTCGAGAAGAGCGACCCGATCCACATGATTACACCACCAGAAGAGGCGAAATGCCTGACGAGGGCGCAATTCGGCGCGTTTGATCGCGAGGCGTGCGTACGAGGTTTCATCCTTCGCCGATGTTACAATATGTTCCATCGTCGGCGGCGCCAGGTGCGAGCCGGAATTCTTCAACAGGGCCGTTATCACCGGCGGTTCGCCGCTGGCAGCGAGCGCAGCAGCGATGGTTTCTGAAACACGCTCACGACGCGCCAGAGCTATACGATGATCCAGGCCCCCCAATTTGACAATTTCGAGCATGTCAAAGTCTGTCAGGGCCATGGACCGCTCGAGCAGTGGCTCTGCTACATCATAGCTGTCGCTGGCCAGCATTCGCACCAGGGCAGACGGAGCGTCGACAATATCGGCCAATCGTGCCGCGCAACGTTTTCGGATGATCGCATCGCTATTGCGCAAAATTTCGAACAATAAATCTCCGACAATCCAACGTTCCGGTGGGCTGATACGGCTAGACGGCAGGCACACAATATCGGCCAGGCGGCGTGCAAGTATTGCGCGAGCCTTGCCCGGTGTCCCAAGCGGTGATGTCAGATCATAGGCTTCAGCGTTGGCCATAAGATACTCAAAGCGATTTGACGCAAGCGTGCCAGCCATCCGTTAATGAAGCGTGGGTCTTGTGCGATGTGCAGGCGGTTGCTTGTCTGATCCGCTCAAGAACAGCATGGTACATCATGCTTTTGTTTGATCGGCACCCAATCCTTTGACAGCGTTGAACGCGCCCCCATTCAGGGCCTATCTTGCGATTGTTGCGGGATGGTTTTTCGGCTTTGGGCTCCAGACCACGCTGTTTCCCGGCGTGGTTTATTTCACGCTGGCGGAAACCCCAGAGCGCCTCGGTCTCGCGCAAATGTCACTGACATTGCCCATGCTGTTTTTATTGCCCGTTGCAGGCGTTCTGGCCGAACGAAAAGATCGACGCGGCGTGCTCGTCATATTCTATGCGCTCGCCAGCCTTTTTGCTGCTGCGCTGGCCGCGCTCCTGATCTTCGGCGCACTGACCTATTCACTATTGATCGTCTATGCGCTTCTGATCGGGGTTTGCGGGGCCTTTGTGATGCCAGCGCGCGATTCTGCCATCAATCCCATGGTGCGGCTGTCAAACCGCATGGGCGTGCCGGTCTCGCTCCAGAAAGCCGTCATTGTGACATCACTTGTTCAGTTTGGTGCGCAGATCGCCGGAATGGCTACCGGCTATTTTGCACAGACGATCGGCCCCGGGCCGCTCTTTGCCGTGCAGGCCGGCGGCTTTCTGCTGGGAACACTTGCGGCCATTGCCATGCCGCGCATGAAATCGCGACGGCGCAACAAGCCCCATGTACTACGCGATCTGCTTGATGGCCTGCGAGCCGTCTCTCAGTCTGATGTTCTGGGGCCGATGACACTCATCATGATCGCCGTTGGCCTGTTTGTGGTCGGCGGTGGATTCTTTGTGATTATCCCGGTCCTGGTCAAAGACATCTACAACGCCAGTTATGCCGCGCTGTCAGGCTTGCTGGTTGTGTTCTGGGTCGGTGCATTTCTCGCCAATGTTATTTTGGCGAGACTTAAACAGATAGAGCGCCCCGGCCGGGTCATTGTGCTGGCCCAGCTTGTTACGGTGGCATCATTGGGAATGCTTGCATTCGACATACCCTTTGCCGGCCTGTTTGTGCTGGATTTGTTTTGGGGGCTTGGCGCGGGTGTTGCGATTTCGCTCAGTCGCGCCGTCGTTCAGGAATACGCCTCAAAAGACCAGATGGCACGCGTCTTGAGCGTTTATCAACTTGGCCTGTTTGGCGGTATGCCACTGGGTGCCGCCCTGATGGGCTATGTCGTCGCAGAACTCGGACCGCGCCAGTCGGCATGGATACCGATGCTGGGACTTGCACTTGTTCTGCTGATTATTTCGATCACGACACCAATCCTGCGTATAAAACGTCGTGATCCCCACGGCGCGTAATCCTGTCGCGCCTGGTCATACGCCAATAAGGAAATTCAACATGCCAAAGCTTCCCAAGGACAAGATCGACACCATCCGAAAATCCTTGCCCAAACAGGTTGAACAGATCGCGTTTGCTGAAGGCACGGAACCACCCTTTTCCCACCCGTTGAATTCTGAAAAGCGTGACGGCACGTTCAAATGCGGTGTATGCGGTGAAGCGCTCTTTGCGTCACACCACAAATATGACAGCGGGTCGGGCTGGCCGTCTTTCTTTCAACCGCTTGATCAAGACGCTGTTGAAACGAAAACCGATACAAAACTACGCCTGCCGCGCACTGAAGTTCATTGCAGTAATTGCGGCGCGCATTTAGGTCATGTGTTTGATGATGGCCCCAACCCGACCGGACAGCGTTTTTGCGTTAATGGCAGTGTTCTGGATTTCAAACCGGACGATGACAAAAACGCATAGGCTTACGGCCCTGGCAGGAGAAACACGATGAAATTATCGCATTTGTTACAGCGGCCCGCGGCAGCGTTTATGACGTTGATCCTTGCAACAGCCTGCAACCCCAATACGGCTGAAACCGAAACAGCCACGACCCAAACCGAGGCGGAGACCCCGATGGAAAACAGCCTGATAGCCCGCGCGCTGGAAATCGAAGCGCCCATCGCCGAACGCCGTCCGGTCGAGATCGAACAGGTCGGTCGCACCCGTGTCGATGATTATGGCTGGCTGCGCGATGACAACTGGCAGGAAGTCATGCGCGACACGTCAGTGCTGCAAGCAGACATTCGCGCGCATCTGGATGCCGAGAACGCCTATACAGAAGCGGTCATGGCGCCAACGGCGGCCTTGCAGGAAGTCCTGTATCAGGAAATCCGTGGCCGTATCCGCGAGGATGATTCTTCGGTCCCCGA
>CAXBKM010000079.1:0-8077 GCA_963976265.1 uncultured Maricaulaceae bacterium | reverse complement strand
TCCTCATCGTTGAAGATAACGAGCTGAACATGAAGCTGTTTCATGATCTGCTCGAAGCCCATGGTTACGACACGTTGGGCACAAAAGACGGTTTGAAGGCATTGGATCTGGCGCGCGAACATCGCCCGGATCTGATTTTGATGGATATCCAGCTTCCGGAGGTTTCCGGCCTGGAAGTCACCAAATGGATCAAGGATGACGACGAATTATCGTCGATCCCGATTGTCGCGGTCACCGCGTTTGCGATGCGCGGCGATGAAGAACGTATTCGTGAAGGCGGCTGTGAGGCCTACCTCTCCAAGCCCATCACGGTGACGACCTTTATTGAAACCGTTCAACGGTTTCTGGAATAGGGGGAGGACGATGAGCGCCCGCATCCTCGTTGTCGATGATCAGGAACCCAATGTGCGTCTACTGGAGGCACGCCTGAAGGCTGAGTATTTTGAAGCGATTACGGCAACCAATGGTCCCGATGCGCTCGATCTCGCCAAATCCCAACAACCCGATGTGATTTTGCTTGATGTCATGATGCCCGGCATGGACGGGTTTGAGGTTTGCAGACGTTTGAAAGCTGATAGTGCCACGCGCCACATCCCGGTTGTGATGGTTACGGCCCTGGATCAGCGCGAAGACCGCGTCGCCGGGCTTGAATGCGGCGCCGATGATTTTTTGACCAAGCCGGTTGATGATCTGACGTTGTTTGCACGGGTTCGGTCCTTGTTGCGTTTGAAGGTCGTTCTGGATGAGTTGCGCTTGCGTGAAACAAACGCTTCTCCGGAAGACGAGGTGATCGAAACCGAAGCGGGTGAAAAACCCTGGGCGCTGGTTGTGGCCGGTGACGATCGCGCAGGCGCGCATTTGCAATCGAAGATCCCTCGTCATGTCGAAGCGAAAATTGTGACCGACCCGGCCCTCGCCGCTCGTGTAGCTGCTAGCGGTATTGACGTCATGGTTATCGATTTGACGACGCCAAAGTTTGACGGTCTGCGCCTGTGCGCGCGCGTGCGCTCGGAAGCAGCAACACGCCATGTACCGATCATCGCTGTTGTCAGCCCTGACGAAGTAGAGCGAAGTGTCCGCGCGCTGGACCTGGGCGTCAGTGACATCATCCACCGGCCAGTGGATGGTGACGAATTGAATGCCAGAATAACGACGCAGTTACGGCGTAAATCCTATGCGGACAGGTTGCGCGCGCGCCTCGATGAAAGCCTGGAAATGGCGATAACCGACCCGCTGACCGGCCTGCACAATCGCCGTTATATCGCGTCGCGCCTCAATCAGGCGGTTGAGGTCGCGGCCAGCGGTGGCCCGACCCTGTGCGTCCTGATCGCGGATCTGGACCATTTCAAACGGATCAATGACACGTTTGGCCATGAAGGCGGTGATCGGGTGTTGAAGGAATTCTCCGAGCGTATGCGAAAGGGATTGCGTGCGCTGGATCTCGCGGCACGCTATGGTGGTGAAGAATTTGTCATCGTTATGCCTGAAACCTCGCTGGTTGAAGCGACGGCGGGTGCGGAGCGTTTGCGCAAGGCGGTCAATGATGACCCGTTCGACATGCCCGGTGAACATGTTGCCGATTCCGTCAGCGTCTCTATTGGTGTCGCAGAATTTGTTGCTGGTGATACACCTGACAGCTTGCTGCGCCGCGCTGATGACGCGCTGTATCGGGCCAAGGCAGATGGTCGCAACCGCGTTGCGGTTGACCACACCCAAACAAAAGCAGCCTGACAAATCTGTCAGGCTGATCGTTCAACAAAATTTGAAATGTCAGTCAGGCAATCAAGCTTACTTGATTTTGCCTTCCTTGAATTCGACATGCTTTTTGGCAACCGGGTCGTACTTCTTCAGAACGAGCTTCTCGGTCATCGTCCGGGCGTTCTTTTTCGTCACGTAGAAAAAGCCCGTATCAGCCGTCGAATTGAGGCGGATTTTGATAGTTGTTGGCTTCGCCATGACGAAATTCCCTAATGAGCATGCGAATTATAGGCGAACAGCTTCGCCACGAAGGCGCGGAACATACGCGCGGGCGCGGTGTTGTCAACTGCCCTCTAGCGGCTTTGGTGGGCGTTTTCGCATCTCATTCAAGGCAAAAACAATAAAGCATACCGCGAAGGCAAAGAGCACAATCAAAAGCCCGTAGGGATTAACCCAATCAATGGCCGCGCCGCCCGCGAGCGGTGCGACCAGTGAGCCCGCCCCATACATGAATATGAAGGCGGCGTTGGCGGCTGCAATTGCGCCGCCTGAAAACCGTTCGCCGATGAGAGAAAGACCCACGGTATAAAGGCTCATCGTCACGCCGACATAGATAAACATGATGGCATAAAGGACTGGCGCGTTGGCGCCGGCCAAATAAATGATTCCCGGGCCCAGCAGACAGATCAGACTGATTGCCAGGAGGGCATTGGTGCGCCCGAAACGGTCTGCCAACCAGCCAATCGGCACCTGCATCGCGATACCGCCGAGCGCTCCGGCTGCCATCATCAAACCAACAGCTTCTGGCGGGAGGTCAATTCGAACGCCGTAGACAGGCACCAGTGAAAAGAAAATCGTCTCGGTTGCGCCAAATAACAGGGCAGCAGCAATGGCAAGCCGCGCCGTTTTGGCAGCGCTCAGCATGGCTCCCAAGCCTGCTTCCTCAATACCGGGCGGTTGAACGCTGGGACCTCTTAGGAAGAGTACGGGCAGGGTACCAATACAAAACAACATGATCCCGGCTATCCAGGGCGCCAAGCCTGTATGGCCCAGCCAGGCAAACAATAGGCCGCCCGCACCGAACCCGCTGGCGAGCGCAGTCGCATACATGCCCAATATAGTGGCACGGCGTGCTGGATCAGCGATCTGGTTGATCCAGGTTTCTGAGGTGACAAACACCACGCTGATGAATGCACCAAGCCCAAACCTCAAGACAAACCAAAGGGTCACATCGGGAACAGCAGGAAAAATGACGAGCGTCAAAGCGCCCAATAACAAACTTGCGATTATCAGGGGGCGACCGGGAAATACCTGAAGCAGACGCGGCACGAACGGCGCGGCAATCAGGGTCGACAGCGCTGCGATCATGCCGTTGAGGCCAACGATAAATCCGGACCCGGTCATGTCTTCTAGATTGAGGGCCATGACCGGCATCAATAGCGAGAAGCCGCAACCCGAAAGCGTTGCACAGACGATGGCGGCGCCCATGGAGCGGGCGCGCGCGTGTCGCGGATCGGTGAAAGCCGTTACAATCATGCAGGCCCTATAGCGCTGTCTGTCATCCAAGTCGCCTGACTAGAGTGTGATCAGGCGCACTTTTTTTGCCAGCTCACGAATATGGCGCGGCTTGGCCGTTGGATTGGCATCGAGCCGTTCAAGTTCGCCCAGGACAAAATGCGTGACATGGGGCAATTCCAAAGACCGGGCCGTTTCAAGGTCGACCCAACGCAAATCCTCAAGCTCGTTCATAACGAAATTACTAGGTGTATGAATAACTTGAGTTATATCGGCACGAAAAAACCAGGCATCAAATCGCCGGACGCGTCCGGGCGGTGTGATGGCTCTGGCAATCAGGCTCAGCCCTGAAATATTCGGGCAGGCATCTGCCGAACGAAATGGCGCCCATGCCTTGTGGCGCGATGGAACATCTGCCCGTTTGCCGATGATCAGGCCTGTCTCTTCGGCGGTTTCGCGGACAGCGGAAACGGCAATAGCACGTGCTTTGCGGGCGTCCATATGGCGGCACATTGTGGCCAGGCATTGCGGCTCCAGATCACCGGACAAGGGCGCGAAATGATCCACGCGATCCACGCGCCCGCCGGGGAAAACATAGCGTTTGGGCATGAAGGCATGCGCCGATGACCGTCGTCCCATCAGGACTTCAATCGCGCCCTCTCTCATCCGCGTGAGAAGCAATGATCCCGCGAGTTTGGGACGCAGTGTCATTTGCGTTTTGCTTTGAGACGCCGGCCTTTATGCCGATATCCGCCCTTCGGTTTCGTGCCCGGCTTGTTACCCGGTCTGTGACCCCGCCTGGTCGGCTTCCCCCCCTCTGCCGGGGTGAGGATATCGAGCAGAAGCCCACCGGTGATAGGCGCGGCCTCATCGATGCGAACGGTCACCGGCATACCGAGGCGGTAGCGCCCCCCGGAGCGTTGACCGACAAGCGCATGGGCCTTCTCGTCATGATCAAAGCGTTCACTGCCCAAACGGCTGATAGGGACGAGCCCGTCTGCGCCGGTATCGTTGAGTTTTACGAAGGCTCCAAAACGGGTTACGCCCGTAATCCGGCCCTGGAATTCACCGCCGATATGTTCCGAAAGATAGAGCGCGATAAACCGGTCCGTCGCATCGCGTTCGGCGGCCATGGCTTTGCGTTCCTGGGTGGAAATATCACCTGCAATTCCATGAAGTTGACTGGCTTCCGCATCGGTCTGGCCGTCGTCTCCAAGTTTCAATGCCCGTATCAGGGCGCGATGGACAATCAGATCCGCGTAGCGTCGGATGGGTGACGTAAAGTGCGCATAGCGGCGCAAATGAAGTCCATAATGTCCAGGGTTTTCAACGGAGTAGATAGCCTGCATCTGGCTGCGCAGAACGACCTCATTGACGGTCAGATAATGCTGTCCGTCACGCGCATCATCAAGCAATCGGTTGAAGCGTTCCGGACGAGGAATTTCGCCCTTGGCCCATTTGATTCCAAGCGTTTGCAGGAAATCGGAAAGCGAATCGATTTTCTCGATGCTGGGCTGTTCATGGGTCCTGTAGATGAGGGGGATATTTTTTTGTTCCAGAGTCTCGGCTGCGGCGACATTCGCCTGGATCATGCATTCTTCAATGAGCTTGTGGGCATCAAAACGCTGGCGCTCTTCAACACCCAGAATACGTCCATCCTCACCGACCTTAATCTTGCGTTCCGGCGCATCAATTTCCAGCGGGGCACGGCGATTTCGCGCGGCCTTCAATGCGGCATAAGCGCCCCAAAGTGGCTTCAGGACTGGCTCGAGAAGAGTCTCGGTCGCATGATCGGGCACGCCATCTATGGCCGTTTGCGCCTGCGTATAGGAGAGCTTGGCGGCAGAGCGCATCCACCCGCGCAGAAAGCGGTGGTCGCGTTTGTTACCGGCTTTGTCAAAGACCATCCGGACCGCCATGCAGGGGCGTTCCTCGCCTTCGCGCAGCGAACACAAATCGTTTGACAGGCGTTCGGGAAGCATGGGGACAACCCGGTCGGGCAGATAGACCGAATTGGCCCGTTTCAATGCACCACGATCCAGTGACGTGCCCGGTTTGACGTAAGCTGCGACGTCGGCAATCGCGACGAGAATAATCCAGCCGCCTTCGTTTTTCGGGTCATCATCAGGCGCGGCCCAAACGGCGTCATCGTGATCGCGCGCATCATCGGGGTCGATGGTTATCAGGGGGATATTTCGCAAATCTTCGCGATTACCCATGGTCACAGGTTTGACGGTTTCAGCCTGCCGCGCTTCTTCATCACTGAAACCGGTCGGAATACCGTGAGAATGCAGCGCAATGATCGAGCCAGCGCCCGGGGATTTTGCGTCCCCAACGACCTCGACTATATGAGCCGTTTTCAAGCCGTGGCTGCGCTCCTTGGCGATGCGGCACAGCACGAGATCGCCATCCTTTGCCTTTTCGGACTCGCCGCGTGCGGGCACTAATTCGTGGCGAGATTTTCGATCAACCGGGATCAGGCGGGGTTGGCCCTTGCCCCTGCGCAGCACGCAAAGCACCGCATGGGCACTTTGCCCCAGACGGCGGATCAGGCGCGCCTCATAGCCGCCTTCACCATCGGGTTCGAGGCGCACGAGCGCTCGATCACCGATGCCGAGCGCCGCGCTGCCACGACCACCAGCGCCTTCACCAGGTGCCAGTCGAATGACGGGGATATCTCCGCGTGATTTTTGTGGTCGGGCGAGCAATTCACCGTCGGTATCGCGGTCATGAATTTCGACGACGGTGACGCCGGGCATGGTCTCGGCGAGGCTCCACGCATCCCGGCCTTCGCGGTGAATAGCCTTGTCAGTTTCCAGGGCTTTGAGTGCGTGTTTGAGTGCAGTCTTTTGGTGGCCTTTCAGGCGTAATTCACGCGCGATTTCGCGTTTGCCGTATTTGCCACCACCCTTGCGGATAATTTCAATCAATTCGTCTCGGGTAAAACCGGAATCCGGATCGTTAAAGGGGGCGATCAACTTGTCCTCTTGCCACCATTAATCGTCCGATTTGGTGACTTTCTTTTTTGCCGCCGGCTTTTTTCGGGTGGCGGGTTTTTTCTTTGTCGCCGCTTTTTTCTTTGCCGCCGGCTTCTTTTTGGCCCGCGTTTTTTTGCTTCCGCCTTTGGCCTGTTTGGCGGCGACCAATTCCATGGCCTGCTCAAGCGTAACCGATTCTGGATCGGTATCCTTGGGCAAAGTGGCGTTCACCGATTTGTATTTCACATACGGGCCATAGCGGCCATTCATGACCTTGACCGGAGAGCCCTCATGTTCGCCGAGATCTTTCAGGGCTGTGGGCGCATTGCCACGGGGATTGTTTTTCTTGTCCTCAAGCACGGCGACGGCACGGTTCAGGCCGATTTCGAAGACTTCTTCAATGCTCGGTACATTCGCGTACATTTTTCCGTGGCGCACAAAAGGTCCATAGCGCCCCAAGCCTGCTTCGATCATGACGCCGTCTTCGGGATGTGCACCGACTTCGCGCGGCAGGGTGAGGAGTTTGAGCGCTTTTTCCAGGTCCATGTCGGCTTTTGACCAACCCTTGGGCAGGGAGGAGCGTTTGGGCTTGTCTTCACCGGCAACGGCAATTTCGACATAGGTGCCGAAACGTCCGTCTTTCAAATAGACGGTTTCGCCACTGGCCGGGTCGAGACCCAGATCGCCATCGCCGATATCCGGGTCGTCTTCACTGACACCAAGCTGGCGGGTGAATTTACAATCCGGATAATTCGAGCAGCCCAGGAATGCGCCGAACTTGCCGAGGCGCAAGCTCAGCCGACCTTCATTGCAGGACGGGCAAAGGCGCGGGTCGGAGCCGTCTTCCTTTTCCGGGAAGATATGCGGAGCGAGCGCTTCATTCAGGGCGTCGAGAACCGCGCCAATGCGCAGATCGCCAATATCCTCAATCGCGGCTGAAAACTCTGTCCAGAAATCATGCAGCAATTTCTTGTAGTCGAGATTGCCCGCGGAGACCTTGTCGAGTTGATCTTCCAGATCGGCAGTAAAGTCATACTCGACATATTTGGAGAAGAAATTCTCCAGAAACGCGATGACGACGCGACCCTTGTCTTCAGGAATGAAGCGGTTCTTGTCCATGCGGACATAGTCGCGATCGCGCAATACCGTCAGTGTCGAGGCATAGGTTGAAGGACGGCCAATGCCGAGCTCTTCCATACGCTTGACCAGCGAGGCTTCGGAGAAACGCGGTGGTGGCTGGGTAAAGTGTTGCTCGGCGTAGGTTTTCTTCGCATCCGCAGACGCGCCTTGCGTCACTTTCGGCAGACGGTTTTCGCCTTCGTCCTCAGTGTCATCAACGCCTTCCTGATAAAGTGTCAGGAAGCCATCAAACATCAGGACAGATCCATTGGCACGCATGGCCAGCTTGCCACCTGCATCCTGCAAATCGATGGTTGTCCGCTCAAACCGCGCGCTCTCCATCTGACTGGCAACGGCGCGTTTCCAGATCAATCCATAGAGCTTGGCTTGATCCTCATCGAGGCGAATGCCGCCCGGTGCACGCGAAAAACTGGTGGGCCGAATGGCTTCGTGGGCTTCCTGGGCATTGCGCTGTTTGGATTTGTAAATGCGCGGTGCAGACGGCTTGTAGAGAGGGCCGAAATCCTTGGTGATGACATCGCGAACCTGGCTGATGGCCTCGCTGGCCATGTCGACGCCATCGGTCCGCATATAGGTGATGAGACCGACGGTTTCTCCGCCAATATTCACGCCTTCATAGAGTTTTTGGGCGGTCCGCATTGTGCGTTGAGCATTAAAGCCCAGCTTGCGCGCAGCTTCCTGCTGCAGCGTTGACGTCGTAAACGGGGCCGGCGGGTTGCGTTTGGCCGGTTTGGCTTCGACGGAAT
>CAXBKM010000078.1:0-8095 GCA_963976265.1 uncultured Maricaulaceae bacterium | reverse complement strand
TGGACGGGAAATATGAAAACACTGATTGTCACTTCGCAGGCCGGGTTTGATCATCGTATCCCGCCGGCCCACGCCGAACAGCCGGGGCGGTTGCGCGCGGTGCTCGACGCGCTGGCGCATCCACCGCTTGATGCCATTGCGCGTCTTGAGGCTCCGTTGGCCAGTCGTGAACAGCTTGAGCGCGTTCATGATGGCGCGCATATCGATCGTATTCATGCCAGTGAACCGCAGGATGACGCGCTCGTCGGGCTCGACTGGGACACGTTCATGACCAAAGGCTCGCTTGAAGCCGGCCTGCGCGGCGCGGGTGCCGGAATAGCCGGTGTCGATGCCGTCATGGCCGGTCAGGCCGAGGCCGTATTCTGTGCAATTCGTCCACCCGGTCACCATGCCGAGCGCGCCCGGGCAATGGGGTTTTGCCTGTTCAACAACATCGCTATCGCCGCGATGCATGCACTCGAGGCCCATCAATTGAACCGTGTTGCGATCATCGATATCGATGTTCATCACGGCAATGGTTCACAGGAATTGGCGGAGGCCGAGCCGCGCGTCTTCTTTGTCTCCATCCATCAATCGCCGCTCTATCCGGGCACGGGCATGGCCGGCGAAACCGGTATCGATGGCAATGTGCTGAATATTCCGGTCGCCGATGGCATAAGCGGGGCGGACTGGCGCGCTCATGTGGAAAACGCGCTCCTGCCTGCGGTGAATAGCTTTGGCCCGGAGCTTGTTTTTGTGTCTGCCGGATTTGATGCCCATCAGGCCGATCCGCTCGCCGGACTGTCATTGAGCGATGATGACTTTGCATGGGTGGCCGTTCGATTTGCTGATTTGGTGAAAGAATTGGGACATAACCGGCTTGTCTGCCTGATGGAGGGCGGTTACGACTTGGCCGCGCTGGGGCGGTCTGCTGCCGTTTTTGTGCAATCACTGGCCGAAGCGTGAGGGGACGCGCCCGGTCGATCTTGGTCTCGCCCCGTCAGTGATCGGTATGCCTGCTTCAAAACCCGCACCCTCAAACACGCGTGGCTCGATCACGATTGCCCGCCACGGTCGCCCGGACAAGAACCGGCGCGAATCGGTCGATTGGCGCGGCTATGAGGAATGGTGGCGCGGCTATGATGAAGCCGGACTCGCGCCGGGTCAGGGGCCGTCGGATGCATTGCTGGCTGAAGCCAAAGCCGCACACAGAATTTTTGCCAGCACCTTGCCCCGCGCGATTGAAACCGCACGCGCGGCTGCGCCGGGCCGCGACATTGAAATCGATCCAATTTTTGTTGAAGCGCCGCTTCCACCACCGCCCATTGCGGGCCGGTTTCGGGCCTATACATGGGGCGTGTTTGCGCGCGTCACCTGGTGGCATGGCATGGCGCGCGGCATGGAATCGCGCCGCGAAGCCGAAGCGCGCGCTGGCGAGGCGGTGGAAAAACTGGTCGACGCCGCGCAAGACGGCCCGGTTCTGCTCTGCGCGCATGGCTGGTTTAACCGCATGATGCGCCCGGAACTCAAACGCCGGGGATATCGCTGCGTAAAGGATGGCGGCGATAAATACTGGACCTTCCGCCGCTATGAATATGTCGGTCGCTAGAAGGCACCTCGCCGCGTTGCGGTGACCGAAGTGTCTTTCTATGCTGCGCGACCGATTAGACAGACTGGAGTGCCCGCATGGCCGACAGTGCCAATTCCGACATCGCATCCATGAGCTTCGAGACCGCGCTCGACGCGCTCGAGTCCATTGTCAAGAAACTGGAGGCCGGAGAGGTCGAACTGGAGCAATCCATTTCGATTTACGAGCGCGGCGCAGCCCTGAAAGCCCATTGCGAGGCCAAGCTGAAAGACGCTGAATTGAAGGTCGAGAAAATTGTATTGGGTGAGGACGGGGCGGTGCGCGCGGAACCGGCCGATCTTGACTAACATGACATGCAATGTCCCCCCAGGAAGGCCGATCCCCTGATGGCGGGCTTTGCGAAAACCATTGAAGATACTGCCGATCGGGTCACGGTAGCCCTCGACGCGCTATTGCCGCGTGCAACAGGTCCCGAAACACAGCTTCTGTCGGCGATGCGCTATGCGGCGCTGGGGCCGGGCAAGCGTATCAGACCCTTCATGGCGATTGAGTGCGGGCGCCTGGTCGATGCGGAAGAGCAGGGCTTGCTGCGCTGCGCAGCCGCGATTGAATGCATTCACGCCTATTCGCTGGTCCATGACGATTTGCCGTGCATGGACGATGATGATCTTCGCCGGGGGCGACCGACCGTTCATAAGGCCTATGACGAAGCCACGGCTGTTCTGGCCGGTGATGGACTGCTCACCCTGGCGTTTGAAATTCTGTCTCACCCGGACACCAATGCCAGTGCGACGCGCCGGTGCGAATTGGTGACGCGCCTTGCGGCGGCGGCAGGCGCGCGCGGCATGGTTGGCGGGCAGATGATTGATATGGCGGCCCCGGAAGAACACTGGGATATTTCGATTGTCACGCGCATGCAGCGGATGAAAACCGGGGCGTTGATCGGCTTTGCCACCGAGGCCGGAGCCATATTGACCGGGGCGGAAGCCAATATACGGCGGTCGCTTGATGGCTTTGCGCATGATCTGGGACTGGCGTTTCAGATCACCGATGATTTGCTGGACTTAACGGGCAGCACCTCCGAAACCGGAAAATCAACCGGAAAGGATGCGCGTCAAGGAAAGGCCACTTTCGTGACCATTCTGGGCGAGGACGAGGCGCGTGAGCAGGCGCGGCGTCTTGCCGCGCAAGCCAAGGATCACCTTGAACCTTTTGGCGATCGGGCCGACACTCTGCGGGAACTGGTCGATTTTGTCCTCGACCGGCGCTCTTAAACGGGAAAGACCAAAGCTTTATGGCGACCAATACCCCGACACTCGACCGCGTGACATTTCCAGCGGATATGCGCAATTTCGATATGCCAACTCTGGACAGTCTGGCCGAAGAGCTGCGCGCCGAAACCATCGATGCCGTGTCCGAAACCGGTGGTCATCTGGGCGCGGGTTTGGGCGTTGTCGAATTGACTGTCGCATTGCACCACGTCTTTGAAACGCCGAAGGACACGTTGATCTGGGATGTCGGCCATCAATGCTATCCGCACAAAATCCTGACCGGGCGCCGGGACCGTATCCGGACATTGCGTCAGGGCGGTGGCCTGTCCGGCTTCACCAAACGCAGCGAGAGTGAATACGACCCATTTGGTGCGGCCCATGCCTCCACCTCGATTTCCGCCGCGCTGGGTTTTGCTACAGCCCGCGATCTTAAGGGTGAAAATTCCAATGTGATTGCCGTGATTGGTGATGGGTCGATGTCGGCTGGCATGGCCTATGAGGCGATGAATAATGCCGGTGCGATGGGCCAGCGCCTGATCGTCATCCTGAACGATAATGACATGTCGATCGCGCCGCCTGTGGGCGCGATGAGCCATTATTTCGCGCGCCTTGTCTCGTCGAAAAGCTATCGCAATATCCGCAAGCTCGGCAAAGGTGTCGCCAAGGCAATCGGTGTCGAGGAAGCCGCGCGCAAGGCCGAAGAATACATGCGCGGCATGGCGATGGGCGGCACGCTCTTTGAAGAAATGGGCTTTCGCTATGTTGGGCCAATTGATGGGCATGACCTCGATCAGCTCGTTCCGGTCCTCCGAAATGTCCGCGATGGCGATGACGGTCCGGTGTTGATCCATGTCGTCACGCAAAAGGGCAAGGGCTATGCGCCTGCCGAAGCCGCCGATGACAAATATCACGGCGTTGCCAAATTCAACGTCGTGACGGGCGAGCAGAAAAAATCAGCTGGAGGCCCACCCAGCTATACCAAGGTCTTTGCCCAATCCCTGATCCGCGAGGCCGAGAGCGATGACAGCATTGTCGCCGTCACCGCCGCCATGCCCGGCGGCACAGGTCTGGATTTGTTTGGCGAACGCTTCCCGGACCGGACGTTTGATGTCGGGATTGCCGAGCAGCATGCCGTGACGTTTGCCGCTGGTCTGGCGGCATCGGAGATGAAACCGTTTGCGGCGATCTACTCGACCTTCCTGCAGCGTGGCTATGACCAGGTCGTTCATGACGTTGCGATCCAGAAACTGCCTGTTCGATTTGCCATCGACAGGGCAGGGCTGGTTGGCGCGGACGGCGCGACCCATGCCGGATCGTTTGATATTGGCTATCTGAGCCAGCTGCCGGGCTTTGTTGTCATGGCAGCGTCCGACGAAGTCGAGCTGGCACTGATGGTGACGACCGCGACTGCGATAGATGATCGCCCGAGCGCCTTCCGCTATCCGCGCGGAAACGGTGTTGGTCTTGAAATGCCAGACACGATTGAACCTTTGGAAATTGGCAAGGGTCGCATCATTCGCGAAGGCACGAAGGTGGCCATTCTCGCGCTTGGCGGGCGATTGCAGGAAGCCATCAAGGCGGGCGACGACCTGAACGCGCGGGGCCTGTCGACGACGATTGCAGATGCACGTTTTGCCAAGCCGCTTGATGAAGATCTGATCCTGCGTCTGGCGCGCGATCATGAAGTCCTGCTGACCGTCGAAGAAGGCGCGCGGGGTGGCTTTGGAGCCTTTGTCCTGCATATGCTGGCCGAGAAGGGCGCACTGGACCGGGGTCTGAAAATCCGCACGCTGACCTTGCCCGATATTTTCCAGGACCAGGACACGCCCGAACGCATGTATGAGGCCGCAGGCCTCGATGCCCGTTTTATAACAGCGACTGCGCTGGACGCGCTGGGGCGCTCTGAAGAAGCCGCAGCGGCCATCGTCAAGGCGGTTTGATATCGCGTCCGGGACAGACAGTTTTCGCCGCGCTGACATCGTTCTGGTTGAACGCGGATTGCTCGAATCTCGCGGCAAGGCCCGCGCGGCGATTGCCGCCGGATTGGTCTCGGCCGACGGTGTGGCGGTTACAAAACCTTCCCAGAAAATTGACCCTGATGCGGTGATTGAGGCCGCGCCCGCCCATCCATGGGTCAGTCGGGCGGCGTTAAAACTGGTTTCGGGACTGGATAATTTCGGCATCGATCCAGCTGGAAAAACCTGTCTCGATGTCGGCGCATCGACCGGCGGGTTCAGTCAGGTATTGGTCGCGCGCATTGTCAGCCTGGAATCCACCGATGCGCGCAAGCTGAGCCCGGACGCCATTACGGAATCTCCTGAACTGATCGTCTGCGATGCAAGTTTTATCGGTCTGGAAAAAGTGCTGGCGCGCCCGCTCGAACTGGCGGCTCCGACCTGTGATTTGGTGGCGCTGATCAAGCCACAATTCGAGGTCGGGCGTGAGAATATCGGCAAGGGCGGTATTGTGAAGGATAAGACGGCAAAGGAGGCTGCGGTGACGCGGATCTCGGCGTGGATAAACGCGCAATCCGGATTTTCGGTGGTAGGAGTCTGTGAGAGTCCGATCACAGGCGGCGACGGAAATGTCGAATTCCTCATCGCCGCCCGGAAGGGCTAGGGCGTCTTACTTACTGGGCTGGACGCCAGATATTGTCCGTGCCCTGGCACATATAGACGTCATTGGTTGTGATCTGTCCGTAGCTGTCCTGGCTGCGTGACTGCATCCAGCGGCAATTGCCGGTTGTCGATGTCGCCGAATAGACCCGCGCATTGCCCGTCGTGACGGGCTGCTCATAGACATAACCATTGGGCGGGCCAGCCAGCGTATTGGAATTATTGGCATAGCTGTCATCGGAATAGGTGTATCCGCCCGTATTCGCGTCGTTATAGCCGTAGCCGTCATTACCGCCGTAATATGTGTCGTCATAGCGCGTATCATTGGGCTTGCCCGCATAGGGATCACCATAATAGCCGCTGTCATGATTGGGGTTCTGGCGCGGTGCGCATGGATTGCCACCCGCAATGCCAGAGCCGACGAGCGCGCCAATACCGGCGCCTGCTGCAACTGCCAGATCATTCTCATTACCATTGTCGCGATGACGACCACGACCGCCATGACCGCCGCGCCCGCGTCCACCGCGTGCAAAGCGCCCACCACGATGGCCACGCTCGCGATAACTATCGCGATCATCAATTGAATCCTCGATTTGCGCGCCAATGACGCCGCCGAGAAGCGCGCCGACCAGAGCACCGGCAACCTGCCGGCCCTGACGCTGCGATTCGCAATCTTGCGAGCTGTAGGAATGCTGGGCCTCAGCTGCGGGCACCAGAATGAGGCTGGACGCTGCGGCGAGAAGGGCTGTGTGGAACTTTTTCATGTCTTCACTCCAGATTTGCGCTACCGAAACCCATTGTCCGGTGTCTGTCTTCGTTCAATATATCCATCGCGGATGAGCCCAACATGAACGAAGCCGACCCCGTCCGGGATCGGCTTCGCAAGTTTCAGTCCAGAACGCTCAGGACTATTGGTAGTTGGCAACCTGCCAGCGACCATAACGATCCTGACACATGCGGACCTGATCATATTCAAGCGATCCGTCCGGCATGTAGATTTCCGCATCACCCAGGCGGCAACGGCGATTGCCATAGGTGTAATAGTCACGGGCATAAACGACGCCGCGAACACCGGAATGCGGGTTGTGCCAGTAATAAGGCGTATTGTTGGTGAAGGCGTAATTCACCGCATAGCGATACTGACCGCGATCACAATCGTTCAGGCCGTAGCCGACACTGGCACCCAGGAAGCCGCCGAACAGCGCTCCGGCTGCATCGTCGTCATAGACCGCCGCGCCGAACAGGGCACCGAGCAGGGCTCCGGCAACAACACTGTCGCCATTCCTGTGGCACGCCCGGTCATAATAGCGGTAATTATGCCGGTTATATCCACGATCATAATAATAGGCGTGATACCGCCAGGCATTCCGCGCAGGCCTATAGTACCGGTTGCTCCAGGCACGATAGCGGCGCGGTGCAGAGTAGCGATTGCGACCGTGATTACGGATTACACGGTTGCGGCCATTACCATTGTTGAAACGGGAATTGCCGCCGCGATTCCCGCGATAGCCGTCATTGCGACCTCGGTTGCCACGATAACCATTATCACGTCCACGGTTCCCGCCGCGATAGCCGTCATTGCCACCCCGGTTTCCGCCGCGTGCACCGCGATTGCCGTCATTGCCGCCGCGACCACCGCCGCGCGCTCCGCCGCGATTGCCATCCAGGCCGTCAACGCGGGTCATTCCACGGCCCTCATCGGGAATTTGAATGTGGGGCTGGCGGGGGCGATTATTATCACCGCCGCGATTGCCGCCACGGCCACCCCGGCGTGCGCCGTCGTCATTGCCGCCACGGTTCCCGCCTCGGGAACCCCGGCCTTCGCCGCGGTTTCCGCCACGATTTCCACCGCGAGCACGGTCATCGCCGCGGCGACCGCCGCGGGCACCGCGACCTTCATCACGATTTTGAACGGCGACAAAAGTTGTAATATCGTCAAACGCTTCAGGCGCTTGTGCGGCAAAAGCCTCATCGGGTGTGACGAGACTCAGCCCGGATGCGATTACGATAGCCGATGTGGCAGCCATAAGCGCGCTTCTCAGATTGGTCATGGCTCAATCCTCCTGCGGTTTGCCGCCTAGGAATTGGGCGACTTTGATCAAGTGTTAACCAAGTTGCCATGAGCGTAACATGAACGGTTCAGTCAGGTTCGCGGAAACTCAAACCGATTTGCCCGCGATGCCGTAAAAACTGGTCGGCCAGAACGAGCGCAATCATTGCTTCACCGACGGGCACAGCGCGGATCCCGACACAAGGGTCATGGCGCCCGCGGGTTTCTATGGTGGTCTCATCAAAATCGCGATTCAGGGTTCGGCGCGGAATGCGAATGGACGAGGTCGGCTTGACCGCGAATCGAACGACCAGGCTTTGACCGGTTGATATGCCACCCAAAACGCCGCCATTTGAATTCGACAAAAATACAGGACCGTCCGGACCGGCGCGCATTTCGTCTGCAGCGCCTTCACCGCGCATGGCGGCGCTTTCGAAGCCCGCGCCGATTTCAACGCCTTTGACGGCCGGGATCGACATGACCGCACCGGCTATCTCGGCGTCCAGTTTGCCATAGACGGGGGCCCCCCAGCCGGCCGGGAGGCCATCGGCCACAACCTCAACGATTGCACCGGTTGACGAACCGTCCTTGC
>CAXBKM010000077.1:0-8176 GCA_963976265.1 uncultured Maricaulaceae bacterium | reverse complement strand
CGCGCCGCCATGAACGACGAGCGACCAGTCTGGTCGGTCCTGGGCAAAAGTTGTTGCTGACACACAAAAGCCAAGGATGAAGGGCAGGATCAGCCGCATGGTAAATCTCCGTTATTCCAATGTGGCAGGACTCCTGAAACGGGAATCCCGATTACAATCGTTGGTAAATCATCGCATGATGTCCGCCATGAGCAAGGGAGTTCAGGTGTGGCGAAGCGTTTGATTGGAAAATTGGCAGGCTCCGGACGCGGTGTGGTTGGTGCGGGAAACCGCGCAACACGTGCCGCAGCTGTGCGGGCCACAACCGGTTCCGGGCCGCAAGATGGTGAAAGCCCGGTCGAATCCGTGGCGTCCGACAGCACGCACGCAGAGGCCCGGCCGGAACGCCAGCGCGATCTCGAAAAAGCGGTTTTGTTCCGCAGCTTTCCGCGCCCCGCCATCATCGCTCTGCGGTCTTCTGACGTCGATATGGAGGCCGCCAAAGCTTATGCGACAAAGGCCCGCAGATTCTTTGCCCATCCGATTAACTTGTTCAATCAAGCCAGTGTATTTTATGAAGAATCTGAAGGCGGGTATATCGAAGAAATATACGGCAACGCCCAACAGGATTCTGTCCTGGCCAACGATGTAACGCCGGAATCAGACAAGCTGCGTACCATTGACGAGGAGGACCGGTATTTTGTCGGAACCCTGACCCGTATGCGCCATGTCACGAACAGCAATACCAACGCCTACTTCCTGAAAATCGTGCCCCTTATTCTGGCACTTGGCTTTGCTCCGCTATTCGGTGTTTTCGTTAATCACGCACTCATCTCAGACGCGTTCGCGGGCTTGTCAGCGTTTACCGATCAGGCCGTGCTGATTTCAGGCATCGCGCCAATTCTGGCCCTGATTTTCGTGATCTTTTCGTATTATGTGTCCTTCAAGAACCAGCAAATTCGCAATACGCAGAACTTTAACGGCTATGTCGAAACACGCATGAACCGGATCAATACGATCCGTACCGATGCACTCAAAGAAGCGGCCAACGCTGAAAAAGAAAAGACCAATGAGGCCGATGTCATCAATGCGGCTGTCGACTGGATGCTCTGCTACCACTGGATGGTCTGGCGGTCATTCCTCAATGAGCACGGCATCCGAAATATCCTGTTCCAAATCCGGCGTAATACCGATCTCTACAAATGGGGCGGATTTCTATTGCTCACGCTATTTAATGCCGGATTTATCGGCGCGTCCTTTGCGATGGGTCTTGAGCTCGGTGAAGCCCTGACAATCGGTGCTGCGTCAACGCTCTGGTTAATGGTCCTGCCGTATATTTATATCTTCCACATCCTGACAGACCCGGCTTCACTCGTAGAGCGCAAAATGTACGCAACAGAATGGTCGCGCTTTCACACATCCGCCATCGACAAGGGGCTTGAAGATCAAATCCGCCGCGACAAGGGCGAGATTCTGCATTACCGCAACCGCCTGAAAAATGAGAGCTTCTAGACGGTCAGAACCGCCTTGCCTTTGACATTTCGGGCCATCAAATCGTCAAACGCCTTGGTCACGTCCGCCAGCGGATAGGTCGCGGAAACCATGGGTTTGATCTTGCCGGCTTCGTAAAGCGAGAAGAGCTCAGCCATATTGGCCGCATTGCCTTTCGGATCGCGCGCCGCCCAGGCTCCCCAAAATACGCCGCGAATATCCCGGCTGTTCAACAGTGCGAGATTGAGCGGAATTTTCGGGATATCACCCGCGGCAAATCCGACCACCAGGAAACGCCCTCCCCAGCCCGTCGCCCGCAATGCCGCCTCCGCATAATCGCCGCCGACAGCATCATATACAACGTCCGCACCCTGCTTGTCGGTCAATTCCTTGATCCGGGCTTTTAGGTCTTCAGCGTCATAATCAATCGTCTCATCGGCGCCCGCTTCGCGCGCCGCATCAAGCTTGCCCTGTCCCCTCGCCGCCGCAATAACGCGTGCGCCCATCGCCTTGCCCAGCTGAACAGCCGCCGTGCCGACACCGCCGCCAGCACCCAGCACAACCAGCGTTTCGCCGGGCTCAAGTTCAGCACGCTGCTTGAGGGCATGGATCGTCGTCGCATACGTCGTTATCAGGGCCGCACCCTCATCAAACGGCATGGAGTCCGGCATGGGCGCGGCCTGGGTCGCATAGACCGCAACCTTTTCGGCAAACGCTCCCAACAGGGTTGCCGCAATGACCCGATCGCCGACCTTGAAGCCGCTGACCTTGTCGCCCACAGCCGCGACAATACCCGCACACTCGCCACCCGGGATAAAGGGCGTTGGTGGCTTCATCTGGTATTTGCCTTCGACCAACAGAATATCCGGGAAATTCACGCCCGCCGCCTTGATGTCGATTACAAGCTGTCCCTCGCCTGCGACAGGGTCGTCGGCCACTTCAATGGCCAGTTGATCATAAGGGGCAAAGTCTCGGCAAATGACGGCGCGCATGGGAATCTCCAAAAACAGATTTAGCGATGATGACCCAGCGCGGCGCGCGATACAAACTACAAAAAAGAGCCGGAGGCATATTACCTCCGGCTCATCAGTACAGTCCTGGGGCCCGCCTATTCCGCAGACGCCAGGGACCGGGAGTCCAGTATCGCGACCGCACGTACGATATCGTTTTCAAACGGTGCCAGTGCACGGGCCTCGGCATAAGCGGCCTGCGCCAATGCGCGATCCCCGCTGCGCAGGAGAGCCGAGCCATGATTAAGATGGGCACGCCAATTGGTCGGACGTAGCGCGATGGCCTGCTCGCACGCATCCAGCGCGAGCTCATGTGCATCCGTCATGGATAGCGCGGCGCACCAATTGGCGTAAGCGATGGATCGCCGCGAATGGCTGAGGCGCTCAGGACGCTGTAACGAGACCCGGCCAAAGCGCTCGGCCTCCTCATAATCGCCACGCCCAAAGGCCCAGGCACCGGCTCTTACCTGACTGGATGAGGTGCGCTGGACCGAGAATACAGCATGATCGCCACTGCTCTGTGCGGTGGCAGGCGCAAAGCACACGAGCGCGAGCGCGATTGTCACTGTTGAAAGTTTGGGGAGATTGAACATCGAAATACTCCTTTTCA
This sequence comes from uncultured Maricaulaceae bacterium, assembly GCA_963976265.1. Classification (GTDB taxonomy): domain Bacteria; phylum Pseudomonadota; class Alphaproteobacteria; order Caulobacterales; family Maricaulaceae; genus Hyphobacterium. The sequence goes on along the minus strand of CAXBKM010000077.1, from coordinate 5,086 downwards.
TGTAACACTCAACCGATATGCGCCCAAACATTTATGAATGAAATTGACAAGTTGTGCAGACCATGCATTCATCAATGAATGATTGAATGGTCAGACATTCCTGTTTTTCTCGCTGTTGTCGATTCTGGCAGCCATTCCGGTGCTGCGCGCGAACTGGGTGTCAGTCAGCCAACAGTTGGGCGGCGTTTGGCGGCAATGGAAGAAAAGCTTGGCGCACCACTCTTCGTCCGCGAAAACGGAATTTTGAATGCTACCAGCTTCGGCCAGACCGTTCTGGACCATGCCCGTCGCATGCAGGACGAAGCCGGGGCGATTGCCCGTGCCGCCGTCAGTCGGGATTCATCTCTCGCCGGGCCCGTTGTCTTTGCGGCCTCGGAAGGGTTGGGGGGCGACTGGCTGCCCAGAGCCCTCGCAGGGTTCAAGCGGAACAATCCGGATATCATTATTGAACTGAATATCGACAACCATGTTGCCAACCTTGCCCAGCGTCAGGCCGATATTGCATTACGGTGGAATGGGCCGGGCAAACAACAAAGCCTGATTGGTCGGCGCGCTGTGACAATTGGCGCGGGCCTGTATGCCGCCAAATCCTATCTCGACAGGATGGGGCGTCCCGAGAATGTCGGTGATCTGGCGGACCATGACGCAGTGGGCTGGTCGGTAACGACTAAGTTTACCTGGCCATCCATCATTGATGGTCAGGAAGCGTTTCCGGCGCGAACAGCGTTTCAGGCCAACAGTCCGAACGCCTTGCTCAGCGCGCTGGCCGCCGGTTTTGGCATAGGTGTCTACACGCACCGCATGGCATCGCGTCATAACGAGCTCGAACGCGTTTTGCCCGAGTATGACACCTCGCTTGATCTATGGATTGTGACTCACGAAGACGTACGCCGCAGCGCCCGCATCCGTGCGGCCTTCGATTTTACGCTCGAGGCTCTGGAAGCCGACACCGCCCATTTCGGTAGCGGCGCTCCGTCCATCTATTGCTGATTTTCTGCGCGACGTTCTGCCCGTGCGACATCCCGTTCGAGCTGTCTGAAGTCATCCCGATTGAGATAGTGTCGCGCTTCACGTTCCGGCTCTGGCGGATTTTCATCAAGCTGGTCAAATCGGTCACTGACCCAGGCCGCCCATTCATCATTGGCGAGCCATTCATCCCTTCGCTCCAAACGCGCGCCGAGAATATCTTCGAGCGTCGCAGCGTTTAACCGATACCCAAATGACGCCGCGTCAAAGGGGTCATCCTGCTCCTGCCCGTTCAAGCGGTTCAGTATCGCCTGCCCCAACACAGGACGGTAATGCGCCGGAACATAATAGTGCGGATTTTCAGGATAGCCGGACGGATCGGGCGGTGGGCTTAGCGAGACATCCTGATAACCGCCGAAATCCCATACTTGCAACGCAGGACCATCAAAGCAGGAGTCTGCCGCACCGATATTGCGGGCTTCAAGCTCGGCCACGACATCGCGCCTCAGCGCCTCCTCATGGACGCGCGCGCCAACGCGCTCTGCCGCTTCTTCCTGCCAGACATGGACCGGGTGGATGAACAGTGTGACCTGTTTACCTTGAGCCAGCAGTGCATCGATGCCGCGAAACAGGAAGCGAACACGCTGCGGATCGTACACATAGTCGCTATAGCCGCGATAGCGCTTTTCGATTTCCTCGTCGAAACGTGCCGGCAAGCCTTCCGCCGCGTAGGCGTTTTCCCACTTGGTATCCGATCCACCAGTCGCATTGTCGATAACGGTCTGGAGCGCGCGGGCAAACGCGTTGGGCGATAGTGATGTCTGGATATGCGAGGCCACAGGATGCATGCCCGTCAGTGGCGTTATCCAGTAGGTCGCATGGGCTCGCGGATAGGTTCCGAATTCACGCAGATCCATGCCGATAATGACACAATTAATATTGTCATTGCGCGACGCAATGATGCTTGCCCGCGCCAGTTCGAACGCGCTGGTCCCGGCCATTCCCAGATTTTCAAATCCACCTGGCCAATCGGATAGATCATGTGGGAAACCATCAGCGACGCGTGAGCTCCCCAGGATGATTGTTCCCGCTTCTGTGCTTAGCAAATGATGCCCCACCCGCACGCGGTAGCCATCTTCATGCGCGCGAGTCTTGCGCGCATTGACACCCTCTATCGAAAGCCAACCGGTGACATCATAAGGGTCGACCAGAAATGTAAAACCGCCAAATCCGATTAACCACACGCCCAGCACTGCGACCAGTGTAATGGCATACCGCCGCATACTCTTGCGCGGTCTGGAGGGGTTAGAAGTTGTAATAGATGAACTCCGCGGTGGTCCAGGAATTCACAACCGCTAGGAAAAGCAGGAAGGCTAGCCCGGCAGCCGTCCACACACCTGGCGTCCAACGCCAGCCCTTTTGCGTTTCCACGCGCGCCGTTTCCAGCGTTATCTTGTCGAGATATTTCTCAAAAATGGACACGGTGTCCGGCAGGAACCACACAATACCAAGGCCGATGGCAATCGCGATGAAGGGCTCATCGCCGACGCTGGCCCCGACCCCGTTCAACCCGGCCATGCCCGACAGAACAAGGCCTGCCGCTTCGAACGATTCCGCGCGGAAGAAGACCCAGGCTACGGTCACGAAAATGAAGGTGATGAAGATTGACAGCCAACGCGCTTTTGAAAACAGCCCATTGGGAAAAAAGCGATTAAGCGCGTGGCACCAGGCCAGCCCGAGCCCATGAAGCGCACCCCATGCAACGAAGGTCCAGGCCGCGCCATGCCACAGCCCGCCTAAAAGCATAACGATTGCGACATTGACCATTCGGCGGACAAGGCCGCTTCGACCACCCCCCAGCGGAATATAAAGATAGTCACGCAGGAAACGCGACAGCGTGATGTGCCAGCGCCGCCAGAAATCAATCACCGACCGGGCACGGTAAGGCGCATTGAAATTGATCGGCAGTTTGTAGCCAAACATGCGACCCAGTCCGATCGCCATGTCCGAATAACCCGAAAAATCAAAGAATATTTGAAATGAATAGGCCAGCGCCCCGGTCCAGGCCTCCAGCAGGCCCAGCTCGTCGCCGCGCGCAGCAGCACCGAATGCACTGGCCGCAAACGGTTCCATGTTGTCGGCCAGCAAGACTTTTTTGGACAACCCCATTGCAAAGATCGAAAGACCGATTCCAATATTCTCCGCCAAATTGTCCTTGCGTTTGGCATCGGCATATTGCGGCGCGATCTGATCATGGCGAACGATGGGACCCGCAATCAATTGCGGAAAGAAGGACACAAAGAGCGCATGCCCGGTCAGCGACCCCGGCGTGGCTTGTTTGCGCGCCACATCAACCAGAAAACTGATCTGCTGGAATGTGAAGAAAGAAATCGCCAGCGGAAGCGCGAAATTCGGCTCGGCGAAACTGGTGCCCGCAACCGAATTGAAATTTCCAATGAAGAAATCGGCATATTTGAATAGGCCGATGCTCGCCAGATTGGCAATGATCCCAATGGCCAGCCATGGCTGCGCGCCCCGGCTGGCAATGATCCGCCCCAAAAGGTGGTTGAGAACAATCGATCCCAATAAAAGCGGCAGATAACGAATATCCCACCAGGAATAAAATACCAGTGACGCAATCGTCAGGGCAATCAGCGCCGCGTGGTGGGCCACCCAGTGACGCAGCAAATAGTAGACCAGCAAGGTTGCAGGCAGGAACACGAACAGAAATTCAAAAGAATTGAAAAGCATGCCTGCCCCGAATGACGGCCCATCCCCATCCCGCAGGCCGCACCATTCCCGCATAGCAGGCAAGTTGGCAGGTGGCAATTTGGTCAACTCACCGGTCGATGAACCCGAACTGAACTTTCAGGTCAGCCTGGGCTCAGGCCGCCTCGGCCACATTCGGCGCGTTCATGCATCACAACGCCTATCGGCGTGACATGCCCCAAAGGAGGACCAAGCAATGTCGATCAAGAGCACCCTTCGCAATACGGCCATGGCGGCAGTCATCACGATGGCCTCCCTGTCCGCAACTGCGCCTGCAAATGCGGCCACGCCGTACAACAATGGATACCCGCCCTGTAACATCCTTCTGATACAAAGCGGTGGCCAATTGACCATACTGGCTTCCGTTATTCCGGGCGTATCGGGAAGCTATCGGCTCACCGCCAATTCCAGCACACCGGGAAATAACGGGCTGGTCGATCAGTCCGGTGAGTTTACCGGTTCGCCGGGGCGAACAACGGTTCTGACGCGCACCTATCTCAGCTTGAGCTATGTTCTCGAAGCCGGTTCACCGATCAACGCCAATCCCTATGCGCCGCGCCGAACAATGGACGAATTGCGTGATGGTCAACTGGGTGTTGATTCCTATCTCGATATCGAGCTTGAAGTATTCGACCAATCTGGCGCGCGCGTTTGTCACGAGACCAATGTGACATTTGCTCAAATGCCAGCGCGCGCACGCAGTTCGATGTTATCGTATGGCAGACCTCGCGGATTTTAATCAGCCGCATCATCGGTATCTGAAAACCCGGAGCGGATGGTCGCTCCGGGTTTTTTTACGTTTTCCGTCATTCCATGAATGAACCCGTCATCTGCGCCTCATCACGATAAGCGGGGGATGAACCAGGGCCTCAGACATCGCTCAGACCCATCTCTCTAAACACAAGGAACGGTCGTTGATGCAAACAAGCATCCGGCTTTAACAATCCAATGGAGAGTACAATGAAAGCCCGTTTTCTTATCGCCGCACTGCTCGCATCCGCCTCTATTGTCGGCATGGCCGGCGCCGCAGATGCCCAATCGCGCAATCGCGTTGCCGTCAACCAGGCTGGCTATGCCAATGAAGTCGGTGGTCGCCAGAACGGTTACCGCAATCGGATGATCATCGATCAGAACGGTACGCGCCAATGGGTTACCGTTATTCAGGACGGGACGCGCAATGGCACGACGGTTTACCAGGAAGGTCGGTATAATGGCGCACTGGTTGATCAGTATGGCCGCAACAACAGCGCGGTTGTCGGTCAGAACGGTCGCAACCTCAGCGCAGCGACCGTACAGTCCGGCAACCGCAATGTATCCGGGATTGCTCAAATCGGATCCAACCATGACGCTT
>CAXBKM010000076.1:0-8181 GCA_963976265.1 uncultured Maricaulaceae bacterium | reverse complement strand
ACAAGAAACCCGCCGCGATGCCGGCTGACGATATGTTTTACAATCGCCAGACCCAGACCGGTGCCTTCCTTGGGACCGCTTTTTTGTCCATCGACCCGGTAGAATCGTTCTGACAGGCGCGGCAAATTGCGACGCTCAATCCCCGCGCCATGGTCGCGTACGCGGATTATGGAAAACCGGCGCGTCGGCCCTGTCGTCGTCGCCGCAATGGTCAAGCGTCCTGAGTTGGGGCCCGACGCCATAACCGGTTTTTCCGCGGCCTCACGCGACAAATCCGCCTGGATTTCAATTTCGATGGGCCGATCTTCAGGCGAATATTTTATCGCATTTTCCAGCAAGTTCTGGATCACTTCGATCAATTGGTCGCGATCCCCGATAGCCAGTGCAGGTCCGGCCGAATCGATGGTGACGGTCGCAGACCGCTCGCTGAGCAGCGGTCCAAGCGCATCAATCGTATCCCCGGCAATGGCGGTCAGATCAACGCGTTCGCTTGGCGCAACATGCTCATCCATTTCCACCCGGCTGAGCGACAGCAAATCATTGATCAGCCTGCGCATGCGCTCAGTTTGATCCTCCATAATCCCCAGAAAACGATCGCGCGCGGCAACATCTTCGCGGGCATGCCCTTTCAACGTCTCGATAAATCCGGCGAGCGATGCGAGAGGTGTGCGAAGTTCATGGCTGGCATTGGCCAAAAAATCAGCACGCATGCGTTCGGCTCGCTTGATCGAGGTTTCATCGGCAAGAACCAGAAGGGCGCGCCAGGGAAACGGGTCCTCGCCGGCTTTCAGTGAAATGATGTGAGCCCGGACATGGCTCTCAATCGGTGCAACTGTGGAATACTCCACCGGCTTGCCAACCTCCCCGCGCAATGCGCTGCTGACCGCCTCAAGGACTTTGGGCTGCCGCAAGGTTGCCGAGAGCAATCCGCCCTCATTTCCCAAACCCAAAAAGTCACGCGCGGCCGGGTTAGCTTGCTCAATGCGTCCGCCCGGACCAATCAGGGCCACCGGAAAGGGCAGGAGGTTCAGGGTCGCCCGCGCCAATTGGCCCAGGCGTTGTGCTTCGGAAACGTCGCCCGTCTCGTCTGCGTTTTCCGTGGGCGGCGACGTCGGAATTCGCACCAGCAAATAATAAATCGCAGACAAGGCGCTGATCGCCAACATGCCGGCCACCGCCTCCCAGAAATGCAGGGCACTGGTAAAGGCAAAGATCAGCAATATCGCGGATGCCAGCGCAACAAACGCCATCACATCACGGCGGCGCAGGCTCGCCGGAACGCTCTGATCTTTCGAATTATTGCTCAAAGTTCACTCGCACTTGAATACTGAATGCATTAGGTCGGCCCCTTATTGCACGAGGAATCGCAAAGGGCGATGTGCGCCGTACAGACCCGCAGCGGCTTGATGGGACAATAAAATACATCTCGAAAATCGCTAAGCATATCATGTAATTCGGTAATGATTTAGCGTTTTTCGATAATTATTTGTTGACTCTCGTCAAACTGCACATAGGATGCATCCAAATCCTGGGATCGCGGCATCAAGGACGGGACATGCCGAAACAAATACTTCTTCTGGCCTCAACGGCCCTCATTACGGTGTCGTGCGCAAGCACGCCCATGTATGACGTTAACAGTGCGTCGGTTTCACCTGCGCCTGTCTGGACTGCGGTGCCCAACCTGCCCGCAGATCAGCTGGATGACTGGGTCACCAGTTTTAACGATCCCGTGCTTGCGGCCCTCGTGTCAGAGGCCGATCGTTCGAATTACAGCCTGGCCGCGTCGGTTGCCCGCTATGAAGCGGCACAGGCCAGCGTTCGCAGTGCGAATGCAGGACGCCTGCCTTCTATCAGTACCAGCGGCGGCGTCACCCAACGCGAATCAAACGCTGCCAGTTCAACGAGTTATTCTCTGGGCGCCAGCGTCTCCTGGGAAGCCGATGTCTGGGGCCGGTTGTCTGATCGGGCGCGCGCCGGTATCGCCGACGCCGACGCTTCGGCGGCCGACTTGCAGGCGGCCCGGCTTTCGATCGCCGGCTTTGTCGCCAAGGGTTGGTTCTCGCTGATTGAGGCGCGACTGCAAACCGAGTTGGCCGAGCGCGACGTTCTGACCAAAGAACGCTCAGTGTCTCTGGTTGAACGCCGTTTTCAACGCGGTGTTTCACGATCTTCAGATGTTCGCACGGCGCGCAGCGCCCTGTCGTCCAGCCGCGCCGCCCTGGCATCCCGTCGACGTGTCGAAGCCGCCGCCGCGCGTAGCCTGGAAACATTCCTCGGGCGCTATCCCGATGCCATGATCCCGCACGACAACGATTTGCCAGACCTTGCAGATATTTCCGGCGTCGGCGCACCGGGTGATTTGCTCGCCCGCCGTCCCGACATTCTGGCCGCAGAAGCCCGGCTGAATGCTGCCGGATATCGCGCCTCGGAAGCCCGGCGCGCGCTGCTGCCACGTTTGACATTGACGGGGTCACTGGATTCCGGTGCGCCGGATCTGGGCGATTTGCTCGATACCGACGCCATGCTGGCAACCTTTATCGGCAATCTGACAGCGCCGGTTTTCTCGGGCGGGGCCTTGCGCGCCGAACGGGATCGCGCCGCAGCTTCGGCACGCGCCGCGCTGGCCACCTATTCCAATACGGTTTTGACCGCCTGGCGCGAAGCAGAAGACGCGATCTATGCCGACCAGATTCTGGCCGAGCGTGTCGACGAACTGACGCTGGCGTTTGAAAATGCGGCAGCAGCCGAGGAATTGCTGCTGCGCCAATACACGTCGGGCGTATCGACGATTTTTGAACTGCTGGACGCGCAAAGCCGTCGGATCAGCTCGGAAAGCTTTTTGATCAGCGCACGGCGTGAACGCGCCACGAACCGCGTTGATCTGTATCTCGCAATCGCAGGGAATTTTCGCACCGCGCCATTGAGCGCGACGGAAGGTTAGGAGACTATTATGGGCCGGATTTTTCTTTCATTACTGATTGCGCTCGGCGTTGTCGGCTTTTTTATCGTTGTCTACTTCGCACTGTTTGCATCGGCACCCCAGCCGGAGCGCGCGAACGCCGAACCCCGCCCGGTTGCAATTTTTGCGGCGGAAGTCGAGAACACAGATGTGCGGCTCAGCGTAACGACCCAGGGCGAAGTTCGTCCCCTCATACAGATCAATGTGGTCCCACAAGTGTCGGGCCGTATCGTTTATGTGAACCCGAACTTCATCGAAGGCGGTTTCTTCGAGGCTGGCGAAACGCTCATCCGGGTTGACGATGCGGACTATCGTCTCGCTGTCACTCGTGCGCAGGCGCAAGTGGCTCAAGCGCGCCAGACCCTGGTTCGCGAAGAGGCAGAAGCCGATCTGGCGGCCAGCGAATGGGCTGAATTGGGCGACGGCCAAGCCTCGTCCCTGACTTTGCGGGAGCCGCAAATGGCACAGGCGAGCGCCGCATTGGCAGCCGCGGAAGCGCAACTTCAAGAGGCGCGCCTCAATCTACAGCGCACACGAATTTCCGCACCCTTTGCCGGTCGCGTGCGTGCGAAATCGGCCGATCTTGGCCAATTTGTCTCAATCGGTACGCCGCTTGGCGAAGTATTTGCCACGGACGCGGTTCAGATACGCTTGCCATTGACTGACAATGATCTGTCGATGCTCAACATTCCGATCGCTTTCCAGGCGACAGCAGACAATCCCGGCCCCGTCGTTCGCGTCTCTGCGACCCTGGCTGGCCAGCATCGCGAATGGACGGCTGAACTTGTCCGCACTGATAGCGCAATCGATACCCAGACGCGCGTGCTCTACGCGATTGCGCGTATTGACGATCCTTACGGCGCTGCGGCTGAGGCCGGTGGCTCGCCCCTGCCTGTCGGCCTTTTTGTCGACGCTGAAATCGAGGGCCGACTTGTCGACAATGCCTTTGTGATGCCGCGCTCGGCACTGCGCGGGTCCGATACGGTCTATGTCGCCGAAGAAGGCGGGCTGCTTTCATTGCGTAACGTGAGTGTGATTACGTCCAGTCCGGAACGTCTGGTAGTTTCCGCTGGCGTAGGTGCAGGCGAACTGGTTGTAACCAGCCCTGTCCGCGCTGCGAGATCGTCGAAAGCCATTCGGCCACCTTGCCGACGAGCTCCGAGGACGAAGCCGAGGATGAGGGCGAAGATGCCTCAGCCGAAGGCGGCGAAAACAGTGGCGATGCACAGGTCGCCAGCGCAAGCGACCAATAGCCTGATACACGCAAGCCAGGGAGGCGGCGATGACTGATCCAAACGAAGTCAACTCAGCAGAAAAAGAACACAAGGGCATTATCGCCTGGTGGGCCAGCAATGGCGTTGCCGCCAACTTGCTCATGCTTGTTGCCATCGTCGGCGGAATTCTCGGCTACTTCTCGATGCAGCGAGAAGTATTTCCGACCGCCAGTTTTTCCGGAGCCACAGTCTCTATTGCATGGCCGGGCGCCTCGCCGCAGGAGATGGAAGAGCAGATCACGGTTCGGATCGAGGAAGCTGTCTCATCTGTTGACGGTATCGAGACGATCACCTCGACATCGCGCGAAGGCAGCGCCTTCATCAATATTGAGGGGACGCGGACCGTTGATATGCGCACCTTCATCAACGAAATCGAGCAACAGGTAAATTCAGTCAATAACTTACCGCCCTCGGCATTCCGCCCTATCGTCAATCAGTGGCGCAATGAGGATCAAGTCGTTGGCTTTGCGGTGCACGGCAATGTCCCACGGCGAGACCTGCAGCGCATTGCGCGCGACGTCCGCGATGAAGTCGCCGCCGATGTGCCCGGCGTTTCGCTGGTCAATGTCTGGGCGACCCTGTCCGAAGAGGTCTCCATCGAAGTCGATGAAAGCGAATTGCGCAGCTATAATCTGACCTATGATCAGGTGGCCCGTGCGCTGAGAAATTCATCCCTGAATGCATCGGCTGGTCAGGTTCGTACCGAAATCGGTGATGTGTCCCTGACAGCGCGCCAATTGGGCGATACGGCCGAAGATTTTGAAAACATCATTGTCCGCCAGACTGCAGACGGCGGTACGATCCGCATCAGCGATATCGGCACCGTTACCGACGGGTTTGTCGATGCCAATCTGGTCGGCACGTTTAATGGTGAACCCATGGCATTGGTGGTCATTTTGACCAGCCCGGGTATGGATGTTGTCGATGTTTCCGAAGGCGTTGAAGCGTTTATCGCGGAACGCCAGGAAACCCTTCCCGAAGGCGTTTCCCTGTCACTGTGGTGGGATTCTTCCGAACTCTATGAAGGCCGGATGGCGACCATCTTCAACTCAGCGACTTTCGGTATGGCGCTGGTATTGTTGACGCTCATTCTGTTCTTGCGCCCCATCGTGGCGTTCTGGGTGACGATTGGTATCGGAACGGCCTTCCTCGGTGCTTTCCTGATGCTGCCAATGTTCGGCGTCACGCTGAACATGCTGTCGCTGTTCGCCTTCCTGATCGTGATCGGGATTGTGGTGGATGACGCCATCATTGTCGGTGAAAACATACACAACAGGGTGGAACGCGGTGAGACGGGGCTGACGGCAGCTGTCGTCGGCACCCAGATGGTCATGAAGCCGGTGATCTTCGCCGTGATTACGACCATATTGATGTTTGCGCCCTGGATGATGCTATCGGGACCCGAGGTCCAGTTTACCCGGCAAATCTCGCTGGTTGTTATTGCTGCGCTGACCTTCTCGCTGATTGAATCGCTTTTGATCCTGCCGGCGCATTTGAGCCACATCAAACCGCAGAAAATGACCGGCCCGTTTGGACCGCTCCTCAAACTGCAGCGTTCCATCGCCAATTCCATGATCTGGTTTGCCCGGCATGTTTACCGACATGTTGCGGTCTTCGCGATCCGCCAGCGCTATGCCACCCTGATATTCTTTATCGGCCTGTTTGGTTTGGCGATTGTGCTGCAAGCCACAAACCGGGTTGGCAATGTCTTCATGCCGGAGATCGAAAACGATACGGTCCAGGTCAGCATCCAGTTGGCCGAAGGCACGGCATGGCAACGCACGGAAGTTGTGCGCCAACAGCTGGAACATGCTGAAGAAGAAACGCTGAATTACTATCGGGAGCAATTCCCGGGTGAGGTCGACATTATCCAGAGCCGATCCACACTGGCCACAGACGGCCGTGTGCGGGCCTGGGTTACGCTGGAGCCGCCAGAATCGCGTCCCGGCGGACTTTCGACACGCGAAGTTGCCCAGCGCATGCGCGAATTCCTGGGCCCTATTCCCGATGCCGAAGAAGTGCGCCTGGATACGACCATCAATGATGGTGGGGCCGGGCTTCGCTTCGCGCTCTCGGGTCAGGAACTCGATGATCTTCGTTCAGCCGCGGATGATCTGAAAGAACATCTCAGATCCTATGACACGCTCTATGACATTGTGGACAATCTCCAGTCCTCGGCCGAAGAGCTGCAATTCACGCTGCGGCCCGACGCTCAGGCACTGGGTGTATCGCTGGCTGATGTGACCCGTCAGGTCCGCCAGGCCTTCTATGGCGAGGAAATCATGCGCCTGCCGCGTGATGGCCAGGATGTCCGCGTCATGCTGCGCCTGCCTGAAGATGCACGCCGTTCACTCGACACGTTGCGCAATTATCGCATCCGCACCAGCGATGGTCGCGAAGTGCCATTGTCTGCTGTGGCCGATGTCGAGTTTGCACCGGGTTTGAACCGGATTAATCGCCGGGACCGGATGCGGACCATTACCGTCAGTGCTGAACTCAGCGATCCTGTCGCACGCGGAGAGATCGCAGACAACATGATGGAAAACTTCTGGGAAGCATGGGATGAACGCCATCCGACCGTCAGCCGCCGAGAAACCGGGCAGGCTGAGGGACAGGCTCAATTCATGGCTGAGTTGTTCAACCTCGTTATCCTGGTAATGGGCGGCATCTACATTCTGCTGGCCGTGGCCTTCCGGTCATATGCCCAGCCGGCCTTGATCCTGATCGCCATCCCGTTTGCCTTTGCCGGTGCCGTATTCGGTCACTTGCTGTTCGGCATGCCGTTTGCGCTATTCTCATGGTTTGGCGTAGGCGCAGCCGCGGGCGTGGTCATCAATGACAATCTGGTGCTGGTCGACTTCGTGAACCGATTGCGGGCCAATGGTGTCGGGGCCTTCCAGGCGTTGATTGACGCTGGCGTGCAACGTTTCCGACCGATTATCCTGACATCGGTGACGACCTTCCTGGGCGTTTTACCCATGATGGCTGAAACCTCGACGCAAGCACAATTCCTCAAGCCAATGGTCGTGTCACTGGGCTTTGCGATTACCTTCGCACTATTCCTGACACTGCTTCTGGTACCGGCGCTCTACGCTATCGGCGTCGATATCAAGCGCGGTCTCACCGGAATGTGGACCGGTACAAAGCAACCGGGCATTGGTTCGACCTATCACGAAACCAAGGATGGCGCGCCGGAAACGGATGTCGGCACGATCCAGCCCGCCGAGTAGGGTAATGGAATTTGCGGGTGTGGTGTGTTATCGCCGCACCCGCAATTCGTTTGGGCGAAGGTCCGGACACTGATCACTTCGATATACCCCAAACGGGTAAGACGATGAAACACGGGGGGTCGCTCGCGACCTGTAAAGGAGACTGAACGATATGAAAAAGTGGCTTATGGGCGGCGCATGCCTGGCTTTGCTGGCAGCATGTGAACAAGCGCCACAAGACGATGCGGCAATGAATGATGGCGTTGTCAACGAAGACGGCGCCGCAAGCGGCGACGATGCGACACAGGACGTTGCACAGGCTGAGCTCGGCGCATGGGGTTTTGACACGGACGGCATGGATGCCAGCGTTGAAGCGGGCGATGATTTCTTCCGCTACGCCAATGGCGCCTGGCTCGACAACACCGAAATCCCGGCCGATCGCTCGAACTATGGCATGTTCACAGAACTTGCGATCGAAGCCGAGCAGCAAATCCAGGACATCATTCTTGAACTGGGCGATGCGAGCCCGGCCAATGGTACGATCGAGCAAAAAGTTGGCGACCTCTACGCCAGCTGGATTGATACCGACACAATCGACGCGCGTGGCCTGGACCCGATCCAGCCCTGGTTGGCCGAGATTGCTGCCGCCGAAAGCCATGATGACGTTGCAGCGCTGTTTGCGACCCTGCATCATCAATCGCCTTTTGGAGCCGGGATCATTCCAAACCCGGTCGATACA
>CAXBKM010000075.1:0-8205 GCA_963976265.1 uncultured Maricaulaceae bacterium | reverse complement strand
ATAAAGCGGGTCTCGCATTCGCTCGTCCAGTATCGCGGCGGGACATATTCATAATCGGTGTATGTCTCGGTGCGCGTCTGGACTTCGCCGCGCGCATTGCGCCAGCGAATGGTTCGAGAGCGTGTCACAGGGCGATTATACCCGCCCGTGGCGTGGTCCTCTTCACGATAATAGGTCCAGACCTCACCGCCATTGGACATGGTATCGCGTGCAACAGGCGGTCCCAGCTCAACAAGCAGGACATCGCCATGGGTCCCGACATAGGTCGCGGTCTGTTGACGATAGCCTTCAGTCGTCGCGCATGACGCCAATGCAATCGCACCGGCCAACACCCATAAAACCTGTTTCATGAAATCGCCTCGCAAATTGTGTCCACACAACCCTATCACATATGTCACCTGAACGGCAGATGAAGTGTTTGTCTGCTCCCGCCCCGGGATGATAGGGACGAAAGCATGGCTTATACCGATGATGACATTGCGCGCTACGCCCGCCACCTGGTGCTCAGGGAAGTCGGCGGGCCGGGCCAGCAATCCCTGCGTGCGGCCAGGGTCTTCATTGTTGGCGCTGGCGGATTGGGTGGCCCTGCCGCACTATATCTCGCAGCGGCTGGTGTCGGCCACGTTACACTGGCCGATCCTGACACGGTCAGTCTCGATAACCTTCAACGCCAAATCCTGTTCCGGTCCGCGGATATTGATGCCTCCAAGGTCGAGACCGGCAGGCGCGTCCTCGAAGCGCTCAATCCGGGCATTTCGGTTGCGATACACGATGAAAGCCTGACCGCCGACAATGCCGACGCGCTTCTGGCCGGTCATGACCTGGTACTGGATGGTACGGATCGTTTTGAAACCCGGTTCGATGTGAATGCCGCCTGTTATCAACTGGGGCTTCCGCTTGTCTCTGGCGCGGTCGGTCGCTGGGACGGCCAGGTCGGCGTTTTCGCAGCAGGCGTCACACGCGGCGCCGCGCCAGACGCACGCGCGCCCTGCTATCGATGTTTTGTCGCTGCGATTCCACCCGACGCCGAAACCTGTGAACGTGTCGGCGTCGTTGGTGCACTGACCGGCGTGATCGGATCGATGATGGCGCTGGAAGCGATCAAATGGATCACGGGAGCCGGCAAGCCTCTTGACGGACGTATACTGCTTTTTGATGGTCTCGACGGGACCAGCCGCACCGTCCGCCTGAAGCCCGATCCAGCCTGTACGGTGTGTGGCTAGAACCTCAAAAGCACGACGAATGAACGACTAGTCCTCACTCACCGGTTTATCCAGAATTACGTATTCGGGCACCGGATTGTCGCCAAAGGTCACACCAGAAAAACGATCCGGGCCAATGGTTCGGTCCAGAAGCTCTGTCGAGCGCACAATAATTGATCGCAATTCAGCACCCGGCGACAGGCTGTGGCCGCTACCGCGATATTCCTCATAGTGATGCTCCACACCGGCAGCTTCCAGCGCGTCAGCCATGTTGCGCGATTGAGAAACCGGAACAATACGGTCGGCGCTACCATGGAAGAGGAAAACGGGAACCGTGATCTGGTCAGCGAGATTCAGCGGCGATGTATTATAAAGACGCTGGCGTTCTTGCTGCGGATCGCCAATGGATTCAACCCAATAGGCATGCGCCTCCTCGTCACTATCGCGCCAATAATTTACGAAGCTGGGCAGGTCGCTTACCGCTGCGCCCGCGACAACACACTGATACAGATCCGGTGTCGTCGCGCCGCCCATCAGGGCGGCATAGCCGCCATAGCTGAAACCGACAATGCAGATGCGATCGCGCGCAATGCGGCCCTGCTCCATCAAGTGATAGACGCCGTCGGTAATGTCATTTTGCATCGCCCCGCCCCATTCCCGGTAGCCTGCACGGGCGAAAGCGCCGCCATATCCTGACGACCCACGGAAATTGGGCTGGAAAACGGCGTATCCACGCGACGCATAGTATTGTGCGAACAGGTCAAAATCATACATGTCGCGCATCTCCGGACCGCCATGGGGCATGACCACTAGCGGTGTCGTCTGCCCCATGCCACGTGAAGGTATGGTCAGATATCCCGTAATCTCTCTACCATCGCGTGCCGCATAGCGAATGATCTCAACCTCAGCCAAACCTTCGGGAGGCAAACCCGGGCGAATCGAATAAATCGGATCAATCGAAGCGTGCTCGCGGTCAAACAGGTAATAAACCCCAGGTTCTTGCGGGCCGCTGACGTAAAAAATCATTCGGCGGGCGGAAACATCGCGCGGCATCACCGACGCGTCACCGCCAAAAAAATCATCAACGCCACGATAAATACGGTTGAGTTCGTCATCTTCGAAAACAATATGCATCCGGTCATCGATATAGGCGTGACCCAGGAACCGACCCGTCCTCGGATTGATGAAGGTGTGGGTCACATCAACGCGGTCATGCGTGCCGACAATGCCAGCATATTCACCCCGGGTGACATCATAAAGATATACGCCAGTTCGGGCATTTTCGTCGGGGCGGCCAAAGACATAAATCAGATTGGGATCATCAGAGGCGCCGGCCCAATCAAATTCAGGGGCGGCCTCGGACAATTCATTGGTGCGATAGGTTGCAGATCGTCGCCAGCGCGTCGAATCGCCTTGCCTTGTAAAAACTGAAACCCTGCGTCTGTTTGATGACACATCAATTCGCATGACCGCGCGGCCATCTGGACCGGTATACCAGCGCGCCGTGCGCGGATTGCCACGCTCAACCACTTCAGCTTCGCCTGTACGCACATTGACTCGCCACAAGTGCAGTGCGTCACCACGATAGGCCGGCATCAGAACGTGATCGGGCTGACCGGGCAACATGTCGGCTACCTCGCTCATGCGGACATTGTTGAGATTGCGCTCGACGCGGCGGCCTTCACCTTCAAACAGGACGACAGGGTCGTCCAGCGTGCGACGTGAAAAAGACAAAACGCGGCTGAACGGGACAGAAAAATCGAGCCTTTGCCCATAGCCGCGAAACCGGACATTGCCCATCAGGCCCACGGTCACCAGAAGGCGTTCATCATTGGCCCAATCCAGTCCCAAAATGGCAAATTCGCCAAAAGCAGCCTGGATAATACCATCGCCTTCCGGAGCATCCAGATCCTGAACAATCAGACGATCTCCGCCATCATTCTGATTGCGGGTAAAATAGTATGCGATATAGCGCCCGTTTGGAGACAGGCGCGGAGCGGAGAAAGCGCTTTCGGACAGGAAGTCTTCCAGATGAATCTCGGGCATGGTTTGCGCTGACACATGGGTCCCGCTCACCAAATGCAGGACAAGGCCACATATCAAAACGGCAACCCCGCGTATCATCACAACCTCCAAGACATTTCTGGCTCCATTAAGCGAGAAAAGTGTGGGCTTCGCAACGTTCGATGGCGTTTATCTCCGAGCCGTCAGGCCTAGCCACACGCCGATAGCCGTGCAGGGCAACAGGCCAAATACCAGGCCCAGAACAGTGCTTCGGGTGATCACCGCAATGACTAGCCAGAGAACCAGACCAGCGCCAAACCCGACTCCAACAGATCTTATGGTTTGCAAAATCGGTGTATTTGAGCGGGTTTTGGGCACAAGAGGGCGAGGATCAACCATAAAGTTGATCCTCGCGCATTTCATCTGTCAGGCAGGTGTGAGTGGCATGAATTCGCAGACACAGACCTCACGCTTTCGGGATATCTGTTACCCGCTGGCGGCTTCGTATCAGCGACAGCTCGTTCCCTCAGGCCAGTTCTCGGCAATGCCGGTCGCATCATTATAGAGCAAAGCTGTCATGCGCGGCGTGCAGATGAAAAACCAGCTCCAGTCTTCGGTAAATTCGGCCAGCGGATCCGCTTCCAGAATGGCTTCCAGCGTCATGCCGTCGGCCACCATGTCGGCCACCAGCGGGCGTACGGAGTTCAGCATGTCAATCGACGTCTCGATATCGCTTCGCGTGGCCAACTCGCCATGACCCGGGATGATCTGCGTCTCTGGGCCCGCGATTTCGAGTCCGCGTTCCAAACCAGCGATATAGCCGTCAAACGACCCGCCAGCGGCCAAGTCGACAAAAGGAAAAATGCCATTGAACAACACATCGCCCATGTGCAGGACATCGGCCTCTCGGAAATAGACCAATGCATCACCATCGGTGTGAGCGGCCGGAACATGAACCGCCTGAACAGTCTGCCCATTCATGTGGAAGGTGATGTCCTGGCCAAAGGTCAAGATAGGCAGAACGCCATCGGCCTGCGCCCACTCATCATCTGAATCTTCCAGCCGGGCCCGGATATTATGGTGCGCCACAATCGTGCTGCCTTCATCATGGAAGTGCGCGTTCGAGCCGACATGATCACCGTGATAGTGCGTGTTCAGGATGAAACGCGGTACGCCGGGCCCCGCAAATTCTTCGATCGCCGCCTGAATGACGGACCCTTCACCGGGAAGCCTGTCATCGACGAGGAACACGCCGTCCTCGCCGGGCAAAACAGCGAGATTTCCCGGAGCGACCCCGGTCGACATCATGACAACGCCGCCCCGCAATTCGGTATTGGTGAAGGTGGGGCCAGCAGTGTCCTGAGCGAACGCCGTCAGGCTGACGGCCGGCAACAGGGCAAGGCTGGTTGCGAGTGAAAGGATCGGCAATTTCATGGCGGAGCCTCTTGATGTCCGGTTTCAAATCGATCTGAACGCTACAATAAAACGACCGGCCTCGCCATGGCGACGATCCACAGGTCAACAGTTCTTAGTCCGTCGAGGATTTATCCTCAGGGGTTTGGGTGCCCGCCTTTTTGGCACGTGCACTGAGGACAATCCACATCGCGACGCCGATCCCGGCACCGATGCTCACGCCAATCGCGATATTGCCCAGGGCAACACCCATCGCCGATCCAACGCCGGCGCCGATTGCGATCATGAATGCAAAATTCTGTGTTGCGGGAGCGGCCATCGACGCCTCCTTCCTTGCTTCCATCAGGTGGCCTAGCGTCCTCTGAAACCGGGCCGTTGTCCAATCGCATTTTGTTTACCGGCTATTCATCGCCATGACGGTTTAGTCGCGCCATGATCGTCATGCGCAGCTTTCTTCTGGCCCTTATGGCCTTGTTGCTTCCTGTTATGGCCGGGGCCGCCCTGGCGCAGGATACACCGTCGGGCTTGCCTGTTCCGCGGTTTGTCTCCCTGAAAGTCGGCGTCGCCAATGGACGCGCCGGACCGCAGCAAGCCCATCCGATCCTGTGGCGCTATGTGCGCACAGGCCTGCCCATGGAAATTGTCGCAGAGACACCAGAATGGCGGCGCGTGCGTGACCCTGAAGGCGAACTGACCTGGGTCCATAACAGCCTCCTGTCGGGGCGGCGCTCGGTTTACGTGCTCAGCGAAACCGCCTTGCGCGCGCGCCCCCGCGACGACGCGCCGGAAGAAGCCATCGCAGAAACCGGCGCGATATTATGGCTGGAGCGCTGCCGCGATGGTTGGTGCCGACTGGAGGCACAAGGCCGCAGGGGCTGGGCAAGAACCGAGACGTTATGGGGAATTTACTCCCATGAAGGCGATCCATCGACCCTGTCCAATGTCACCGCCGCCTTGAGCGACCCGCTCGCCCATGATACCGCTCCGGACTAGATTTTATGCGAGCCTGAATATTCAGGCGTCACACCGGATTATTCATGACCGAACGCCTCAACGCGCTTTCCTATGATGACCTGATCGCCTCGTCTCGCGGCGAGCTCTTTGGCCCCGAAAATGGTCGATTGCCGGCCCCGCCTATGCTGATGCTCGACCGCATCACGTCGATCACCGAAGATGGCGGAGAGCACGGCAAGGGCCAAATCGTTGCTGAACTTGATATCGATCCGTCCAAATGGTTCTTCGAATGCCATTTCATCGGCGATCCGGTTATGCCCGGCTGTCTGGGCCTGGATGCCATGTGGCAGCTCGTCGGGTTTTTCCTGGTCTGGAGTGGCTCACCCGGAAGAGGACGGGCGCTGGGCTGTGGCGAGGTAAAATTCACCGGACAGGTTACGCCGGACGTGAAACTCGTCCGCTATGAAATCGACATGAAGCGCATTATTCGCCGCAGCCTTGTTTTGGGCATTGCCGATGCGAAAATGTATGCCGATGGTGAGTTGATTTATACCGCAAAAGACTTGCGCGTGGGTCTGTTCAAGCCTGAAAATATGTAACCACATTATCCGCCTCTCTTAGGAGTGCTGTTATGCGCCGAGTAGTTGTTACAGGTTTGGGTGTGATCTCGCCCATCGGGAATAATGCCGATGAAGTCACCGCATCGCTGAAAAGCGGCAAGAGCGGTATCGGCTTCATGCAGAGCTTTGCTGACCATAATTTCAAATGCCAGGTTGGCGGCAAACCCTCGATCAATCCGGCAGACCATGTCGACAAGCGCGTCTATCGCTTCATGAGTGAGGGCGCGGGCTGGAATTACATGGCCATGGAACAGGCAATTGCCGATAGCGGCATTCCCGAATCCGACATTTCAGACCCGCGTACCGGCATTATCATGGGGTCTGGCGGACCATCGGCAGGCACGATTGTTGCCGCCGCCGATGTGACCCGCGAAAAAGGCCCGCGCCGTATCGGTCCCTTTGCGGTGCCCAAGGCGATGAGTTCCACCGCGTCGGCCACGCTCGCCACGCCGTTCAAGATTCTCGGCGTAAATTATTCCATCACCTCGGCGTGTACGACGTCGCTGCATTGCATCGGTGCGGCCGCCGAACAGATCCAGTGGAACAAGCAGGATGTGATGTTTGCCGGTGGGTGTGAGGAAATTCACTGGGCGCTGTCCAACCTGTTTGATGCCATGGGCGCGATGTCGACCAAGTATAATGATACGCCTGAGCAGGCCTCGCGCGCCTTCGACAAGGACCGTGACGGCTTTGTCGGCGGCGCAGGCGCCGGTGTGGTTGTGCTGGAAGAATATGAGCGCGCGAAAAAGCGCGGCGCGAACATTCTGGCGGAAATCACCGGCTATGGTGCCACGTCTGACGGCTATGACATGGTCGCCCCGTCCGGCGAAGGCGCGGTGCGCTCGATGAAGTTGGCCATGGAAACCGCCGGAACCGACATTGACTATCTCAACCCGCATGCGACCGCGACGCCGGTCGGCGACATCACCGAGATGAAAGCCGTCAGGGAGGTGTTTGGCGACAAGGCCCCGATGATTTCCGGCACCAAATCCATGACCGGCCACTCTCTGGGCGCCGCCGGTGTTCACGAGGCGATCTACACCCTCCTCATGATGAAGCACGGCTTTGTGGCACCCTCGATCAATGTCTTTGACATGGATCCGGACATTGCGGCGCTGGACCTGCCTATCGTCACCGAAACCCGCGATGCGGATCTGAAATCTGCCATGTCGAATTCTTTCGGCTTTGGCGGCACCAATGGCACGGTCGTCTTCTCGAAAGTCTGACGGCCGCGCCCAATAAAGGAGCCTTCCCATGGCTGATACCCAATTTCCCAAAGGCGATCTGATGAAGGGCAAGCGCGGGCTTGTCATGGGCGTCGCCAACAAGAATTCCATCGCCTGGGGCATCGCCCAGCAGCTCGCGGCGCAAGGCGCAGAGCTGTGCTTTTCCTATCAGGGTGAGGCGCTGGAAAAGCGCGTTCGTCCGCTGGTGGAAAGCCTGGGGCAGGACCCGTTCATGGTCCCGGCCGATGTGACCGATGATGCGTCCATGGATGCCTGTTTCAGCTCCATCAAGGACAAATGGGGCGGAATGGATTTTCTGGTTCACGCCATAGCATTTGCCGGCAAGGACGAGCTAATTGGCTCCTTTACTGAAAACACCACGCGCGAAGGCTGGCGCCGCGCCATGGAAATTTCCGCCTTCTCTTTCGTCGATGCGGGCAAGCGTGCCTCGCATTTGATGGCCGATGGCGGCTCTATGGTGACGCTGACCTATCTGGGGTCAGAGCGGGTCGTGCCCAGCTATAATGTCATGGGCGTGGCCAAGGCCGCGCTGGAAGCGTCCACCCGCTATATGGCGCGCGATCTGGGCCCTGAAGGCATTCGCGTCAACGCGCTCTCGGCCGGGCCGATGCGCACGCTTGCCATGGCCGGTATTTCGGGCGGCAAGGCGCTGATGCGTACAGGCCGCGAATGGTCGATGATGAAGGAAGACACGCGCATGGAAGGCGTGGCGGGCGCCGCGCTCTATTTGTTGTCCGATCTGGGCCATTCCTGCACCGGCGAGAC
>CAXBKM010000074.1:0-8241 GCA_963976265.1 uncultured Maricaulaceae bacterium | reverse complement strand
CTGATCAACAAAAGCCAGCAGGTCTTCAATATTGGCAAAGCCCTGCCCTTCAAATCCTGCATCATGGGCGTCGATGATGGCAAGGAGCTGGTCGACATCCGGTGCGCCGGCAGCGCCTTTCAGGCTGGCGAGGCCTTCAATCAGCGGGTTTCGGCGAATAATTGGCGTGTCGGCAAAAGCGTCCCGAATGGCGTCGCGGTGCCACTCCATGCGCATCGCACCAATGGCTGGCTCACTTATACGCAACGGCAGACCAGCGATTTCGTCATGCCAGGCGAGCAGTGCCAACAAGGATGTGCGCACCGGCAAGGGCGCGAACAGCGCCGCCAATCGCGCATCGCTGTCGGAACCAGGTTTTGTCTCGAACGTTTTATCAGTCATGGGCCTTTGGCCGGTGGAATTATTGTTGTGAAACCCCATATCGGTATCAACGCCGCGCGCATAGGCTCGCGATCACCTGACGAGATAGAACGAGGATTTTATGCCCTTCACGCTTCCCGAACTCCCCTTTGCCAAAAATGCACTCGAGCCGCACATGTCATCGCGGACTTTTGATTTTCATTATGGCAAGCATCACGCCGGTTATGTGAAGAAGTTGAATGCGGGGATTGACGGCACGAAATTCGCTGACATGTCCCTGGTGGACATTATCAGGGCAACCGCAAAAGACGGTGAGAATATCGGCGTTTTCAACAATGCGGCGCAAACCTGGAACCACACATTTTTCTGGAATTCGATGAGCCCGAATGGCGGCGGCGAACCAACAGGCGCGCTGGCCGACAAAATTCAGGCGAGCTTTGGCAGCCTGGACAATTTCAAGGACAAGTTTGCCGATGCCGCGGCAAGCCAGTTCGGATCAGGCTGGGCCTGGCTCGTTGAGAATAACGGACAGTTGGAAATCTGGACGACATCCAACGCCAAAACGCCCATCACAGAGGACGGCGTGAAACCTTTGATCACGCTCGATGTCTGGGAGCATGCCTATTATCTGGACTATCAAAACGGTCGGCCCGACTTCATCCGGGCCTTTCTCGACCATCTCATCAACTGGGAGTTCGCGTCCAGCAATTTGGCGGTCGCTGAATAAGCCAAAAAAGAGATGCCCCGCACGAGGGCGGGGCATGACGCAAGTTATCAATTTATAATGGGCGTCATCCCCCGGCGTGTCCGGGGGATCTCCCTGCAACGAGCAAACTACCCAAACAGTGTCTGTGCACCCGCCATGGCAATGAGCATGGGCAGGGACAGCAATGTATTGGTTCGTGAGAACAACATCGCGGTCCGTGCGGCTTTGGGTTTCGCGTCGGCTTCGGCCTCAACAAGTCCCAGCGCGACTTTCTGGTTGGGCCAGATCACGAACCAGACATTGATGGCCATGATGATCGCCAGCCACATGCCAATTCCGATAAAGGAATATTGCGCAGAATAGCTGTCAGCGACCAGGCCAAACGACAAGACCTCGACCATGTAACCGCGCAAATGCGCCACGATCAGTCCGGTCAGCACGGTAAAGGCCGCGCCCCAGCGGAACCACCACAATGCGGCCGGCGCGATATGCTTGCCGATGGCTGGTTTCAGCTCGTCGGGAATGGACGGCATGGTCGGGATCTGGACGAAGTTGAAATACCACAGCAGGCCGATCCACATGATACCGGCGACAACATGGGTCCAGCGCGCGAGCGCCTGCCAGAAAGCTCCGTCAAAGCTGTAAACCCCTGCGAAGGCGTACGCCAACAGGAATATTGCTGCGAGTATAAATGACGCGATCACCGTCATTTTAAGATTGCTGAGTAGTCCAGCCATTAGCCCCTCCACGACTCTAAAATGGTGGAGCGGATACTAGCAGGCAAACTTCAAACTGAAAGGTCAGTCAGACGATTCTCGCGCGACATTCGTCACCATCAACAGTGGCGCAGCCACAAAGATCGACGAATACGTCCCGACAACCACACCCCAGATCATTGCAAAGGCAAAGCCTTCCAACGCCGGACCGCCAATCGTGTAGAGCGCGATCAGGGCCACCAGCGTCGTCAATGACGTCAGAATGGTCCGCGACAATGTCTTGTTGATCGCCAGATTGAGCAGATCATCCAGCTCCATTTTCCGGAATTTGCGGATTTTTTCGCGGATCCGATCATAGACCACGACGGTGTCATTCATCGAATAGCCGACAATCGTCAAAATGGCGGCAATGGTCGACAGGTTGAATTCAAGCTGGGTCACCGCGAACATGCCAATGGTCAGGATCACATCGTGGACCAGTGCCACAATCGCGCCGACCGAATACTGCCACTCAAAGCGGAACCAGATATAGATCAGCATCAGGAACAGGGCGACGGCGACAGCAATGATACCGGCACGCTGCAACTCACCCGATACCTTGGCACCCAGAACCTCAATCGAGCGGTAGTCGATGGAGCCGGGATATTGCTCGTTGAGAGCTTCCTGCAAACGCAGATTGGCCGCCTGCTGGGCTTGCTCGGCTTCAAGGCCGTCACCTTCCTGCGCCTGGACCCGGATCAGGACTTCGTCAACAGCACCAAAATTCTGAACCTGGACATCGCCCAAATCCAGCTCACCGGCGATCTCGCGGATCAAGGCCAAATCGGACGGGCCATCGGTCTGGATTTCAATGGAAATCCCGCCGGTAAAGTCGATGCCGTAATTGAGCCCTTGCGTTACATAGGCCGCAATCGAGCCGATAATCAGAACGGTCGACAGGATGAAAGCTGCAACACGCCCCTTGATGAAAGGGATGCCTGCCGCATCGGGAATGAATTGTACGAGAGCCAGTGACATCGCGATTTCCTTAGATGGGCAGTGTTTTGGGTTTCGTGCCCTTTATCCATATCGCGACCAACAGGCGCGACAGGACAAAGGCGGTGAAAACCGATGTAATGATACCAATGGCCAGCGTCACGGCGAAGCCACGCACCGGACCCGCGCCCAGCATGTAAAGGACAGCCGCCGCGATAAAGGTCGTGATGTTGGCGTCCAGAATGGCCGACAGCGCCTTGGAATATCCGGTTTCAACCGCATTGACCGGACTTCGCCCGGCCCGGCTTTCCTCGCGGATACGCTCAAAGATCAGAACGTTGGCGTCCACCGCCATACCGATGGTCAAAATGATCCCGGCAATACCTGGCAGGGTGAGCGTCGCCCCGAGCCCGGTCAGCGCCCCGAGGATCAAAACCACATTGACCAAAAGGGCGATGTTGGAAAACACACCGAACATGCCGTAAGCCAAAAGCATAAAGATGATAACGGCTGCAAAACCGACCATAATGGCGATCTGGCCGCGCTCGATGGAATCCTGTCCCAGACCTGGTCCGACGGTGCGTTGTTCAACCGGCGTCAGGCGTGCCGGCAAGGCACCCGCTTGAAGCAGGATGGACAGATCATTGGCCGTTTCAAAGGTGAAATTGCCTTCAATAATCCCTGACCCGCCCAAAATCGGACTGCGGATCACCGGCGCAGAGATCACGACATCATCAAGGACAATCGCAAAGCGCTGGCCGACATTCTGCTGCGTTGCGCGGCCAAAAGCCTGCGCGCCGGTTGTGTCGAAGGTAAAGGACACAGCCGGCTGGCCCGACTGATTGGTCGTTGACACGGCATTGGTCAGGTTTTCGCCCGACACCAGCGCGCGGCGCTGCACCGCAATGAAGGGCTCGCCGGGGTTATCCTGTGGATAGATTACAACACCGGGCGGTGTGCGGGCCTGACCGTCGGCGCCAACCTGAACGGTCGGGTCAACCATGTGAAAGCTCATACTGGCGGTCGTGCCGACCAGTTCGATGATGCGCTGCGGATCGCTTTCGCCGGGCACCTGTACCAGAACGCGCTGATCACCCTGCGGAGCAATGGTTGGCTCGGTCGTACCTCCGGCGTCAATCCGGCGCCGGATAACCTCAACCGATTGCTGAACCGTACGGCGACGAATGTCATCCAGCGCCGCCTGGGTAATTTCGATGCGGATCGTATTGTCGTCCCGGTTTCGGATAATCTCGGATGTCCGCGGGCCTGTCCCGGCCTGAACAGACAAGGCATTGGTCGCGATGGGCCGTGAAATCTGTTGCAGGCGCTCATAGGCCAAATCGAGATCTTCTGGATTATTCACACGAACGATAACGACATCGCCGACAATGGCCGGGCGCGGCGTGATAATTGCCGGTTCCTGGCGCAAGGCGACGCGCGCCTCTTCGGAAAGACCCAGAACCCGGTTCTCCCGGACCTCGTCCATGTCGACTTCGAAAACCAGATGGGAGCCGCCGCGCAAATCCAGCCCCAACTTGACACTGTCATGGGGCAGGAAACCCCAAATGCCGCGCGTTTCGTCGGTCGGCTCTCCATTGCGCATTTCATAGCGCGCCTCAACCGGCACGATATTCGGCGCCGAATAGACGAGCCCGGCAACAATAATGCCGAGGATAAGAAGAAGCTTCCAGCGCGCGAAATACAGCATGATAACTCAGCCAGTCTTTGGGATCAGGACTTGGAGACGGTTTTCTTTTCGTCGTTGGCGGCCTTGGGCACGGTCCGGGACCGCACTTCGGCCAGCGTCGCCTTGATGACCTGGATTTTGACATCCTTGGCAATCTCGACCGTCACTTCGGTGTCGGTGACCTTGGCGACCTTGCCGACAACGCCGCCCTGGGTCACGACTTCATCACCCCGGCTGACCGCAGCGACCATTTCGCGATGTTCCTTCATCCGCTTTTGTTGCGGACGGATCAGCAGGAAGTAAAAAATTGCACCAATGGCCAGGAACATCGGCAATTGCAAAAGCAAGCCTTCCATACCTCCACCAGCGGCAGCACCGGTTGCAGCGTAAGCAGTACCTTCAAACATCGAAATTCCTCGCGCATTTATGCGTGTTAATCAGAGAGTCGCGGGACTATATCGGGGCTTGCACGCGTTGCAACAAGGGGAAGCGGTCAACTCGACGGTAAATGCCGCCTTGGATCTTCCGGTGTCACACCCCGGCGTATCTCGAAATGCAGCTGCGGACTGTCCACCGTGCCCGTCGATCCTGCTTCCGCGATAATCTGCCCGGCAGTGACCTGATCGCCTTCTGCTACGCGCAGGCGTGAATTATGCGCATAAGCGGTCACCCAACCACCATCATGTCGGATCAGGACAAGCTCGCCATAACCGGCCAGTTCATTGCCCGCATACACAACCGTTCCTGCGGCAGAGGCCCGTACTGAATCGCCTTCACTGGCACGAATATTCACGCCGTCATTGCGTCGGCCATCCGGTTTGGGACCAAATTCGGAAATCACTTCACCACTCATCGGCCAGGCAAAGGTCACCGGCCCGGAACTGGCGCGCGGCGGTGGATCATTGTCAGGCAAGGTAGGCGGACCGGAATTGCGCGGCGCCGTGCGCGGTTCTGACGGCGTCGTCGTGCCTGTCCTGGATGGACGCGATGTGGAAGCCGTTCGCACCTGCTCTGCCCCGCTGGGCAAGCGAATTTCCTGACCGATTTCAATCTCATAGGGCGCACGAATACCATTGTGAGCCGCGAGCTGGCGATGATCGAGGCCGTATCGCAGACCGATGCGATAGAGATTTTCACCGCGTTGAACGGTATGACTGGCCGGGCGCGGCATGGTCAGAACCTGGCCAATGCGCACGGTATAGGGCGAGCGCAATCCATTGGCCTGCGCCAGGGCGCGCAAGGACACATTGCAGGCTTCAGCAATCTCGGATGCCGTATCCCCCGACTGGACCGTATAGCTTGATCCGTGCGCACAATTGCCACCCGCCACGCCAGCACCGTCATAGGACTGGGTTGGCGCCGTCGTCAGGGATCGATAGTCAATGCGCGCAGGATCGCTCGGCGCGCGATTGGCGCACGCCGACAGGACCGCAACAGCAGTCAGGACAATAGAAAGGCGCGCGATACCGCGCATGGGCGGACCTCCAGGGACTCCCTGCCAGATTCAGGACCCTAGAAAAGCCCAAGAAGCCTTAACCACCCGTTAGCCACGGCGCACTTGTCATCTAAAGTGTGCGCGCCGCGCCTTTGACAAGCGGAACAAAACGCACGTCAAACAGCGCGGTCTCGTCAATGTCAGCGCCGTTTTTCTGATACCGGACGAGGACTTGCCCACCGTTCGGCTTGTCCACCGGAGCAATTGCGATGCCGCCGTCTTTCAATTGTTCCAATAGCGTATCCGGGCGTGACGGCGCTGCGGCCGTGACAATTATCCGGTCAAAGGGCGCCTGTTCAGGCCAGCCCAGCGACCCATCGCCCACACGGGTCACAATATTGTTGAGCTTGAGATCTGAAAACCGCGCTTCGGCTTCCTTGGCGAGGGTGCGATAGCGCTCGACGGTGTAAACGCGGCGCGCCAGCCGGGACAGGATCGCGGCCTGGTATCCCGAACCGGTTCCAATTTCGAGCACTTTACAGCGATCATTGATCGCCAGCGCCTGTGTCATCTGCCCCACGACATAGGGCTGGCTTATCGTCTGCCCGCAATCAATCGGCAGGGCGCGGTCATCAAAGGCGTGCGCAGAAAAGTTTTGTGGAACGAACAAATCACGCGGCGTGCGCTCGATCGCGCCCAGCGTTTTGGCATCGGTAATCCCGCCCCCGCGCAGCGACATGATAAGCTGAATTATGCGTGGATCGGCCTCGTGCACGGGTGCTACTCGCGCGGCGGCGCACCGCCAAGCAGGCCGCGCAGCGCGTGATGGGTTTCCATATGCGTCAGATCAACA
Organism: uncultured Maricaulaceae bacterium; assembly: GCA_963976265.1. Lineage (GTDB taxonomy): Bacteria > Pseudomonadota > Alphaproteobacteria > Caulobacterales > Maricaulaceae > Hyphobacterium. The sequence goes on along the minus strand of CAXBKM010000074.1, from coordinate 1,509 downwards.
TGCAGCGGCGTCACTGAAATTTTTCCCGCCATGATGGCGTGCAGATCATCCCCGTCTTGCGGTGATTGCGGCGCACCGCGAAATCCAATCCAGTAATAATCTTCGCCGCGCGGATCGGAACGCTTTTCCGCGTGAACGATTTCCTGATTACGCCGCCCCTGCCGCGTTACTTCGACCTCTCGGACATCGGCAATATCGCGATCCGGGAAATTGATATTGATCAGGACGTCTTTAGCCCAACCTGCCTTCAGCAGCTTGCGGAGGATTGGCGCGCCAAAGGTCTCGGCGACGTCCCATTTCAACGTCGCACCTGCCTGCCAGGAATAGGCCTGGCTCAAAGCGATTGACGGAATGCCCAATTGCATGCCCTGCATCGCACCGGCGACCGTTCCGGAAAACGTGACATCCTCGGCGATATTTCCACCGCGATTGACGCCGGACAAAACCAGATCGGGCTTCTTGCCAGGTATCAAATCCTGCACACCCATCAGAACGGCATCGGTCGGCGTACCGGAAATCGCGAATGACTGTTCGCTCACGCGGCGCACGCGCAGCGGATCATGCAAGGTCAGCGACCGCCCGGCCCCCGATTGCTCTTCGGCCGGCGCGGCGATCCACACATCATCGGACAGGGCACGTGCGATTTTCTCCAGCGATTCAAGGCCGCGCGCGCGAATGCCATCATCATTGGTCAGCAGAATACGGGGATTGTCGGGAATCATCAGCTCGGTCCGGTGTGTCTAGGCGACTGCTTCTAACGGATTTCTCCCATCGTGCCAGCCTTGGGTTTGGTTTACATCAGGCAGAAAAACACGCAAAAATTGAATTCTGTCAGACTGATACTTCAAATCTACCTGCAAGGACGCTATATGACTAATGTTCGCATTGAACGAGGCATGACGATCATGAATGAACCACTCAACCCTCCAATAGACAGCAAATTGCTGAAAGAACTCAATCTGCGCGCATTGGAAGAAGGGCGTAGCCTAACGACTCTGATCGATGAAGCGATCACCGAGTATTTAGCTACTGAAAAATCGTCCGCGCCGCGCAAAAAGGTTATGGATGCCTATCATGCGACACACGCTCATTTTGGCGAGGTTTATAAAAAGCTCGCCGAATGACCCGCATTTATCTCTCGATTGTGGAGATAATGGCTATCCACGATGATCAAATCGCCGTGTATGGCGGATCGGGAGGATTGAGAGACCCTGGACATTTGGAAGCCGCGATCCTTCGGCCACAATCAGGTTATTATCAAAACATTCTGGAAGAAGCTGCCGCACTCTGGGAAAGCCTGTCCCAAAATCATCCCTTTATCGATGGAAACAAACGGACGGCTTTAGCCGCAACAACAACGTTTTTGCACGTCAATGATTACGTCTTTCAGCCGCACCAGAGCGACACAATCGCGTTTGTTATCAACCTGTACGATTCAGGGACGTTCAGCTTCGAACATCTCGAACCCTGGCTGCGCGAACACGCAAAGCCGCGTTAGGCGCGGGCCAG
>CAXBKM010000073.1:0-8347 GCA_963976265.1 uncultured Maricaulaceae bacterium | reverse complement strand
TGACGGGAAACCCGCCAATCACGAGACGCACATCAACGATATCGCGCGTTGTTCCGGGAATATCGGTGACAATGGCAGCGTCACTTTTCGTCAGGCGGTTGAGTATGCTGGATTTTCCAACATTCGGCTCCCCGATAATTGCGGCGACAAAGCCCTTGCGGATGATCTCGCCGCGTCGCCCGTCATCAAGATGCGCCGTGAGCTCTGCGATCAGGTTTTTCACGTCCAGGCCGGCGGTCTGGGCCAACGCACCGGGCACATCGTCTTCGTCCGGAAAATCGATTTCACCTTCAATGCGCGTCAGAATACCAATCAGGGTCTCGCGCCAGCTTTCATAGAGGCGGCGCAGCGAGCCATCCATTTGCGCCTGCGCCTGCGCGCGCTGAGCCTCCGTTTCGGATGCAATCAGATCGGCGAGGCCTTCCGCCTCCGTCAGGTCAATCTTGTCGTTTTCAAAGGCGCGGCGGGTGAACTCGCCAGCCTGCGCCGGTTTGGCTCCGGCACCCAACAGGGCATCTGACATTGCTTCCACCACAGCCATGCCGCCATGGATATGAAATTCGGCGCTGTCTTCGCCGGTAAAGCTTTTCGGGCCGGGAAACCAGAGCACCAGGCCTGTATCGATTACACGCCCATCTTTGGCGGTCAGTCGGCGCAGCGCGGCTTGGCGCGGATCCGGGCGAGTCCGACCCGTCAGCGCATCCAGTATCGCGCCGCTTTGCGGGCCGCTCACGCGAAACACCGCAACACCGGACTGCCCCGGAGCGGTCGACAATGCGTAAATCGTTGATGTCATGGGATTTGGCGTAGTCAGCTCTTCTTCGTGCTGGCGGCTGTCGCCTGCTGCATCAGCCCCATAAACTGGTCTTGCATCTGCCCGCCAAAGGACATCCAGTTTCGCATCAGCGCTTCAGGTTCCAGAGCACCCACATTCTCCTGCATACGCTTGGTCATTTCCTCGACCAGGCTTGCATTGAGCGGTGTCACGTCTGGCAGGCCGAGAAAGGACCTGGCCTCCTCCGGCGTACAATCGATTTCGATATTGACCTTCATATGAGCCTCGCTTGATGATTGCGCCTATCTTAGGCTGGCCCTTCGCCGCACGCAAAGCCCACCCACAACCAATCACAGGACGATTGAAATGCGAAACCTTCTGCTCTTGAGCACTTTTCTCGTGGCGGCCTGTTCACAGGCAAATCAGGACGGGCCTCCTCCCATGACACCCGTCAGCGCCCTGACCGATTGCGCGCGTGAACAGGGGGCGACGCTTATTTCGGCGCATCGCGGCGGTGTTGCGCGCGGCATTGCCGAGAATTCCCTGCCGGGCCTGCACTGGTCCGCGCGCCAGGGCGCCGCCTTTGCCGAGGTCGATCTGCGCCAGACATCGGATGGGCATATCGTCCTTTTGCATGACGAAACCCTGGATCGGACCAGCAATGGGTCCGGCACATTGTCGCGCATGACGCTGGCCGAAATACGTGATTTTCGCCTGCGCGATTCTCGCGGGCGGCTGACATCCGCGACCATTCCAACGCTCGATGAGGCGTTTGATGCTGCGGCAGAGGCCGGTATTTTTCTCCAGCTGGATCTTAAAACAATCTCTCCGCGCGAGGCGACGCGAGCGGTTGTCGCATCGGGCATGACGGATCGTGTGATCATCATTGTCCGCAATGAGGACCAGGCCGCCAGCATTCTCGACATTGACCCTGGTATCGCGATTTCCCTGCCCATTCAGTCCGAAATCGACCTTCTCAATACCGATATCAATTTGACCACAATCGTCAGCTGGCTGGGCGCCGGCCCGCCCGAAGCGCGCATCGAAGCGGCCCTGACCGGCATGCAGGTGGAATCTTCCGTGCATGATTTTTCAGCCGAAGCGCGCGGTACAATGGATTACGCATTTTACAACGCCATGCATGTCGAAGTGCTTGCCGCCGACAATGTTGTCGCAGCGGCGCGTGTACTGGGACGGGCGGGTGATCACTGCCCGGCCGAATTGCCAGACTAGTCCGCGCTGGCGCGCTGCCAGTCATCACGGGTTTTCAACCGGTCAAAATACGCATTGAGTGCGTCGTGGGATTTGTCGAATTGCTTAATGATTTTAAGCAGGTAGAGCATATATCCAACCGAAATATCGGCCGCGGTAAATCGCTCTGCCGCCAGATAGGTCCGTCCGTCACCCAGACCAGTTTCTGCAATATATTTCAATAGTTTATCGGTTTCTGATCGAGCCCATTTGGCAAGCGCAGGATTGCGATGGTTTTCGGGCAGCAGGACGGTATGGGCGATCAGAAGATTAACCGGCATCAACATGCCGGCCTCACCAAACTGAAGAAATTCCAGATAGCGGCCATAATCGGCCTCATCGGAACTCACTTCTAGCTCGCTTGGTCCGTATCGACCCAGCAAATACTGGATAATCGCAATCGAATCACGCACCAATTCGCCATTGTCGGCCAGAACCGGAACCTTGCGCAGCGGGTGGATCGCCTCATAGACCGCATCCCCGATGGGGCGCGTGTCGAACTTCACCGCCTCCAGCCGGTAGGGCAGGCCCATGGCTTCCAGCATCCATCGCGCCCGGATCGAGCGACTATTGGGCCCGTGATAAAGAACCAGGTCGGGGGTTTCACTCATAGGCTTCCATGCTCCACATCAAAAAGGCCGCCGCTTGAGAACTATCCCAAACGACGGCCAATCACGAGCCACAATTCTGCATGGCCTGAAATCAGACCTTTCCAGGCTTAGGTATTCATCGAATCGAAGAAGTCCGAATTGGTTTTCGAATCCTTGAGCTTGCCCAGCAGGAAGTCGATGGCATCCTGCGCGCCCATCGGATTGAGGATGCGGCGCAGCACATACATTTTCTGCAATTCCGATTTGCCGACCAGCAATTCTTCCTTGCGTGTGCCGGATTTGAGAATGTCGATCGCCGGGAAGACGCGCTTGTCGGCGACTTTGCGGTCCAGAACAATTTCAGAGTTACCTGTACCCTTGAATTCTTCGAAGATGACCTCATCCATCCGGCTGCCCGTATCAATGAGCGCGGTTGCAATAATGGACAGCGAACCCCCGTTTTCGATATTCCGGGCGGCACCAAAAAAGCGTTTTGGGCGCTGCAGCGCATTGGCGTCCACACCGCCGGTCAGCACTTTGCCCGAGCTTGGGACGACCGTGTTATAGGCCCGGCCCAGACGGGTGATGGAATCGAGCAGGATCACGACATCGCGGCCATGTTCGACCAGGCGCTTGGCCTTTTCGATGACCATGTCGGCGACTTGAACATGGCGGGTCGGCGGCTCGTCAAAGGTTGAGGAGATCACTTCGCCCTTCACGGTGCGCTGCATGTCGGTGACCTCTTCGGGTCGCTCATCGATCAGGAGCACGATCAGATAGCAATCGGGATGATTGGTCTCGATGGCATGCGCAATATTCTGCAGGATCATCGTTTTACCGGTGCGCGGCGGCGCAACAATCAGGCCGCGCTGGCCCTTGCCGATAGGCGCGACGATATCGATCACCCGGCCTGTACGATCCTTGATGGTGGGATCGGGCAATTCCAGATTGAAGCGCTCTTCCGGATAAAGCGGGGTCAGATTGTCGAAATGGACTTTATGTTTGACCTGTTCAGGGTCTGAGAAATTGATACTCGTCACCTTCAATAGCGCAAAATAACGTTCGCCATCGCGCGGCGAGCGGATTTCGCCCTCAACCGTATCGCCGGTACGCAGGCCAAATTTCTTCAGTTGTGATGGCGAGATGTAGATATCGTCCGGACCGGCCAGATAATTGGCTTCCGGCGAGCGCAGGAAACCAAACCCGTCCTGCAGGATTTCCAGTGTGCCGCCGCCATGAATCTCCACACCGCAATCGGCGAGTGATTTGAGAATCGCAAACATCATCAATTGTTTGCGCATGGTCGAAGCATTTTCGATCTCTAGCGATTCCGCCAACTGTACGAGATCGGTCGGCGCTTTTTCCTTCAATTCCTGCAAGGTCATCCGGGTTATTCCGGCCAGAGATGGCGGCAGGGTCGGCGCGGTTATTGATTCGGAATTATCGCCGTTTTCGTTTTCGTCGTTTTCAATGTCATCTGACATGGGGTGTACTCGTTTTTCAAAAATTTGGGTTTGTCGACAAAAGGGTTCTGCTTTGAAACCTTGCGCCAGCTCTCGCAGCGCGGGCCTGAAGGTCAGACCGTTTCAAAAAATGTTCGGGTGATATCCGGCACCAGTCTCTGGCTGGGATATCGTCAGGTGGGTGTCTGGTTGCCCAAACTTGATCGACGATTGGCATACGCCTCCATTTTCGTCAAGCCGACAGGATGATCAGAAGGGTTTCACAACGGCCAGCACAACGATGGCAATCACCATCAAGGCCGGCACTTCATTCATCAATCGCCAGAAGCGCTCGGTTCGCGGGCGTTCACCGGCGGCAAATTTCCTCACCGTTCCGGCGTAAAATCCGTGCACACCCGACAGGATCAAAACCAGCACAAGCTTGATGTGTAGCCAGGTCGAGTTCCATAACGCCTCATTGGCGACAATCATCACGATCGCCAGCGTCCAGACCGCAATCATCGATGGGTTCACGATGATTTTCAGTAGGTTGTGCTCCTGCTTCAGAAGGGCGGTCTCCAGCTCACCGCCTGCTATCGCGCCATGATGATAGACGAACAGGCGCGGCAGATAGAGCATCCCCGCCATCCAGAATATCACAGCAATTATATGCAGGGCCTTGATCACCAAATAGGCTGTTGTGCCGGGTAGAAGAAAATCAATCATGGGTCATGCCTGTCAAAGCGCAGGGGCATTGTGACCGATCCGCCGGGCAAATTCGAGCTCCATTCGGAGGTTTCAGGCCGACAGGGCCCTCAAGCGCGGTCAGGGCCAGTTTTGCCAGGCTTGAGATAAAGCCTTCCGCCACACCCAGCGCGGGAATGCGTGTATAGCCCGGCGCATGATGCTCTTCGGCGATTTCGGCGTATTCCTCATCCAGCTCGACCAGTGTTTCGATATGCTCGGATACAAATGCGATCGGGGTCAAAAAGATATGTTTTTGATCTCGCGCGGCCTCGATAATGGCATCATCTGTCGAGGGTCCAATCCATTTGAGCGGACCCACGCGCGACTGATAACAAACCGACCAGTCAGTGATCTCCGGCAGGTGTTCAGAAATCGCTGCGGCAGTCTGTTCAATCTGGAGCTGATAGGGATCTCCCGCCTTCACGACCCGCTCTGGCAAACCATGGGCTGAAAAAAGCAAACGCGCATTTTCAGGCTTGCCGGCCTTTTCCCAGGATTCCCGAACCAGTTTGGCGTGCGCAGCGATAAAGTCGTTTTCCTCTGGATAACAACAAATGGTCCGGGCTTTCGGCCCACCGGCTGCTGCCCAGGCCTTCATGGAAGAGCCTGTCGTCGTCGTTGAAAAGTGCGGATAGAGGGGTAGATGTATGATGTCGTCCGCGCCCCAGGCTTTAACGGCCTTGACCGCATCTTCAACAAGGGGCGTCCAGTATCGCATGGCGATAAACGTCCTGAATTCGCGCTCGCCAGACGAGGCGTTGAGGCGCGTTTCCAATGCCTGGGCCTGTTTTTTTGTTTCCGCCAAGAGGGGCGAGCCGCCACCCATTTTGGCATAATTGGATTGCGCTTCCTTTTCCCGGCGCGACGAGATCAGCCAGGCCAGAATTTCGCGGATCGGCCCGGGCGCTCCAATGATGGCCGGGTCCCGAAACAGGTTTCGCAAAAAGGGTTTTACGTCGGCCTGACCATCAGGCCCGCCAAGATTGAACAGAACGATCGCGATTTTCCGGGTCATGATTGATTGTCGCTCAATTCTTCCGGACCTGTTCTATCAGACGCTCGACATGCGCGATCGGAACGCCGGGGGAAATCCCGTGGCCCAGATTGAAAATATGCGGGCGCGCTTTCCACGCTGACATAATCCGCGCGATTTCATTGTCCAGAGCTGGGCCGCCTGCCAACAATACCGATGGATCGAGCTGGCCCTGTACCGGCATGCCCTGCGGCAAGGCTGAATGCGCCCAAACCGGATCAACCCCGTGATCGAGTGCAATCGCATCAATGCCGGTCTCTGCTGCATAGCGCGCATAGAGCGTACCTGCGCCTTTTGGAAAACCGATGATCGGCGTCGTGATGCCCGCGGCGCGAACCTTGTCGATAATGGCGCGCGTCGGGGCGATGATGACGCGCTCAAACAGGGGTTCGGGCAGGCTGTCGGCCCAGGAATCAAACAGTTTGAGCACGTCAGCGCCCGACTTTGCCTGCATGACGAGATAGCGCGCTGTCGCGTCGACCAGATGACCCAGTAAAACATCGAAACGCTCGGGATCGCGCCAGGCGGCGGCGCGTGCATTGAGCCGATCCTTGGATCCTCCGCCTTCCATCATATAGGTCGCGACGGTCCAGGGCGCGCCGGCAAATCCGATCAGCGTCGTTTCGTTGGGCAATTCTGCACGAACCCGCGACAGTGTCTCACCAACCGGTCCCAATTGTCCTTCGACATCGCCGACCTTCATCTTGTCGACAGTATCGATATCCAGAGGGTCAAGCTTGGGCCCCTCGCCAGGCTCAAACCAGACACGCCGCCCCAGCGTCATCGGGATCAAAAGGATATCAGCAAAGACAATCGAGGCATCAAAATCAAATCGGCGAATGGGTTGCAGCGTGACTTCAGCCGCTTTCTCAGGGTTCAGACAGAAGGAAATAAAATCAGGCGCTGTCGCGCGGACCTTGCGATATTCCGGCAAATAACGACCAGCCTGGCGCATCATCCAGAGAGGCGGGGGATCAAGGCGCTCACCTTTCAGGACAGTGAGAAGTCGTCTGTCTTCAGTCATTTTCCGAATACCCTCTGGGTGGCTTTGTCCACACAAACGCTCAGCCTCTTTTTCTTTCAATAAAAGTATTTTTTGAAATTGAGAAAGTTGTTGGGCTGGGCAAGGCGTTGATAAACCCAGTTATGCCATAAATCCACAGGCCCAGAAACTATTCACATGTCGAGACTTTATGCCTCGCGATAATATGGAAAACATGAAAAATATAATGAGTTCAAAACCATAGCAAAATTGACTTGTTGAGAACAGTGACATGCATCTGGAAAACAGAAATTTCGCCCAACGTCTCAACATCATGCCTGTGTTGTGGACGAGACCTGCCAAATCAGCGGAGTCTTACACCCTGACGCTGGACCGCAGGCAAGGTGGCCGTCATCTTGGGAGAAACCCGCCCAGTTGTTAACAAGGGGTTAACGGTTTTGCATGCCCGTCTGGAGGGGTGATGTCCGATTTGAAGTCTACCAAAATCGACCCTGTTCGCTTCCATGTTCACCTGGTGTCGGATTCAACCGGCGAAACCCTGATGGATGTTATGCGGGCCTCAATCGCCCAGTTCGAAGGCGTGGACCCGGTCGAGCATCTCTATGCGCTGGTGCGCTCGCCGCGACAGATGGAGATGGCGCTTGGCGAAATCGAAGCGGCTCCCGGCCTGGTCATGTATACGCTGGTCAATAGTGAGCTGCGCCGCAATCTGGAAAATCGCTGCTCTGATCTGGGCGTGCCGGCCGTGGCCATTCTCGATCCGATATTGGCCACATTGTCGAGCTATCTGGGCCTGCCCATGTCCAGTCGCGCCGGGGCGCAGCACGAACTGGACGCCGATTATTATGCCCGGATCGAGGCCCTGAATTACGCCATCGTCCACGATGATGGGCAGGGCAGTAATCTGGAAGGCGCGGATGTTGTCCTGCTCGGGGTCAGTCGAACGTCAAAAACGCCCACCTGTATTTATCTTGCCCATCGCGGGATCAAGGCTGCCAATATTCCCCTGGTTCGCGGGGCCAGCCTGCCGCCCAATCTCACGGAACTGAAAAAACCACTGATTGTCGGGCTGACCGCCCAGCCTGAACGCATTGTTCAAATTCGTCGCAACCGGCTCTTATCTCTAAAAGAAGATCGCGATACCGATTATATTGATGACCAATTGGTCCGCGACGAGATCATTGAAGCCAAACGGCTCTTCTCCAAAAATGGCTGGCCGATGATTGATGTATCGCGTCGCTCGATCGAAGAGACGTCGGCGAAAATCATCAATCTTCTCACCAAGCGCCGGGCGGCAAAATGAGCCCGCATCTTATCCTGGCCTCTGGCAGCGCGATCCGAAAAAACATTCTGGACAATGCCGGTGTGACATTTCAGGTCGTGACCTCACACACCGATGAAGATGCGGTCAAGGCATCGAGATCGGACTGGACGGCCAGTGCGTTGGCGGGCCGTTTGGCCAGGGACAAGGCGCTGGCTGTGTCTGCCCTTCACACCGACGCTTAT
>CAXBKM010000072.1:0-8406 GCA_963976265.1 uncultured Maricaulaceae bacterium | reverse complement strand
CAGACTCGCGATTGTTGAGATACCAGAACACGGCCAAGGCCTGCACGGCGACGAGAAGGATCAAACCGCACGCAATGAAAAGCGTGCGCCGGCTCACTGGGTTTCCAGTTCTTTGAGTTTTTCCAGCTTCTTGACCTTCTGAACCGCGCGCTGGCGTTTCAAACGCGACAGATGGTCGATGAAGAGCACGCCTTCGAGATGATCCATCTCGTGCTGGATGCAGACCGCGAACATGTCTTCGGCGACTTCCTCGACCTGTTTGCCGTTATAGTCGAGATAGCGCAGACGCACCCGCGTCGGACGCTCAATCTCGTCATAAACGGTGGGTACGGACAGACAGCCCTCTTCATAGGGGGCCAGCTCGTCATTGGCATCGAACACTTCGGGATTGACGAAATAGCGCGGATTGCGTTCGCCCTTGCCCCAATCGAGGTCCATGACGATCACCCGCACCGGTTCGCCGATCTGAATGGCGGCCAGTCCGATACCATCGGCGGCGTACATGCTGTCGAGCATGTCATCCATCAGATTGCGCAAATCCTCATCAACCCGCTCGACGGGTTTCGACACCTCTTTGAGGCGCGGATCAGGAACGGTGAGTATTTCGCGAACAGCCATAATGCCCTAATTATGTCACGCGTCGCCGAGGTTCAAGACTCGGTTTCGTCTGGCGATGGCAGGACCGCGACATCCGCGTCAATGTCCGCCGCATCCAGATATTCGTCGGGAAGTGATTTTTTGGTCTTCGCACCGAGTTGTTTGAGCATTTCGGTCTGGCGAATAACATTTCCCCGTCCTGTACTGAGTCGGCCTTTGGCAACTTCCCAGGAGTTTTTCGCCTGGTCGATGCGCTGCCCGACCGTATCGAGTTCTTCGACGAACCCATGCAGCTTGTCATAGAGTTGCCCGGCGCGATCCGCGATCTCTTTCGCATTTTGGTTCTGGCGGTCAATTGTCCAGAGATTTTGCACGGTCCGCATGGCCATTGTGAGATTCGTCGGCGAGGCAATCATGACGCCACGGTCCAGCGCATAGGCGACAAGGTCGTGATCATTTTGCAAAGCCAGTACGGCAGCGCCTTCCAAAGGAATGAACATCAAGGTGAAATCCACGCCCTCATAGAGGGATGCGTAATCCTTATCTCCGAGCGATTTCACATGACCGCGTACCGAGGCGATATGTTGTTTCAGAAACGCACCACGCTGCTCTTCTGTCTCGGCATTCACGCACGACTCAAAAGCGTTGAGGCTGACCTTGGAGTCGATGACCAGGCGATGTCCGCCGGGCATGTTGACGACAATATCGGGACGCAGCCTTTTGCCCTGTGCGTCGGTCTCATGGGATTGTGTTTCGTATTCTTCGCCTTCGCGCAATCCGGCTTTTGACAGAATACGTTCCAGAACCAGTTCACCCCAATCGCCGCGAACCTTCGACGATGATTTGAGCGCATTGGTCAGATTATTCGCATCAGTTGATATCTGAATGGCATTCTTGTGAAGCGTATCGACCAATTGGTGCAGCGCGCTTGTCTGACCGGTGCGTTCCTTGGCATCATCAATGACGCGTTTCTGGAAATCACCCAATTGTTCCCGCAAAGGCTTGAGCAGGACTTGCAGATTTTCGGCGCTTTTCTGGTTCAGTTCAGCGCCGCTCGCTTTCAAAACCTTGTCGGCTGTCAGTTGAAAGCTCTCAGTCAAATCCTTGCGGGCTTTCTCCAGCTCGGCCAGCTTCTCGGCGTGATGGCGTTCTGCCGATTCGTGGGATGCTTTGAGCCCCGCATACTGGCGTTCAGAAGCCTCACGCGCCGCATTGGTCTCCGCCAATCGGGCTTCAAGCGCGTTTATATCGCTCTCGAACTGATCGGCCAGGACGGCGCGCTTTTCGGCCTCGCCTAGGGCGGTCTGCAATCGATCACCGCGTCGACGTTCCAGAAACAGAACGACCAGGAGCGCCACGGCGACAAATATCAGCACGCCGCCGCCCACCAGTATCGGATCGAATTCAATAGCGTTCATGTTCATCACCCCGACTCAGACACGCAATCGTACCGGAACAAAGGTGAAACGCCACCCGCAGATACGGGTTTCATTCATAACTTGCTAACCCTGTTAACCATTCGGCCCGGGACTTGCTGTGTCTTCCCCGAATGAATGGGAGAGTGACCCAATGTCTGTGACATGCGTATCGATCCGGGACTTGTGCGACGCCGATGTCCAACGATGGAACGCCTGGGCTGCGCCGAACGGCCAGCTTGTCAGCCCCTATCTGCTTCACGATTTTGCGGTCGCCGTCGATGCCGTGCGCAATGACGTACAGGTCGCGTTGATTGAAAACGCGGGTGAAGTCGTCGGTTTCTTCCCGCATCATGCGCCGCATGGCGGCACGATCCGCCCGGTCGGTGCGCCGATGTCGGATTATCAGGGCGTGATCGCCGCTCCGGGAGCCGACTATAACTTCAACGAAATTCTGGCCGCCTGTGGGGCCTGCGCATTGCTGTATGACAATTGGTATGATGGCCCGTCCCGCATCTCAGCCACGCGCCGCGAACGCGATGGTTCGGTGATCTGTGACATATCGGCGGGACCAGCGGCCTATTTTGAGGCACAACGCGCCCTGCATCGCAGCCATTTCAAAAAACTGAACCGTCGCCAACGCAAGGCCGAAGCCGAATTCGGGGCGATGCGCGTTGTGCTGGGTGACCCCGGCGGCCTGCATTTTCATACGCTCGCGGCATGGAAAAGCGCGCAATATCGCGCGACAGGAAAACTGGACGTGTTTGGTGTGGGCTGGGCTCGTAAATTGCTGGAAAATCTTGGCAAACGTGAAGGTTCCAGTTTTGGCACGTTGACGGCGGCGCTCTATTTTGGCGATCACCTCGCTGCGGTTGAAGTCGGACTGAAAGCCGGTGATATCTATCATTCCTGGTTTCCGGCCTATGATCCGAAATTCGCCCATGTCTCGCCCGGCCTGCTGTTGATTCATGGCCTCATTGATGCCGCACCCCAGCATGCCATCAAGCGCATTGATCTGGGTCGGGGCGGCGCGCATTACAAAAAATATTATGCATCCTACGAGGTCCCACTGGATACGGGGCGCGTCCTCGCACCCGGATTGGCGTCTCTGGGTATTCGCAGCTGGGAAACCGCTGAAAACTGCGCGCGTGTCCTTCCCGGCGCAATGGCGGAATTGCCGGCACGGGCGCGGCGACGCTGGTCACAGGTCAGCGCCTTTGAGCCGGATCTGGCGACGCGGTTTGCGACCTTCGCCCGATCCCTGAAAAGTCAGGCAAGCGCCGCCTGAACCTTCGCCTTTACCTGCGGCTGCGCTATCCTTGTGAGGAAAGCCGTCAGCAAAGGTACGCCATGGTCCGGGTTCTAATCGCACTTTTCTTCGTGTTGGCATCAGGGAGCGCGCTGGCGGATGACCGGATTCGAACGGTGACGCTGGCGCGTGGGCTGGAGTTTCCGTGGAGCCTCGCCTTCCTGCCGAATGGCGACATGCTGGTCACCGAACGCGCCGGGCGGCTTCGCCTGATCCATGATGGCGCGTTGGTCGAAGACGCCATTACCGGCGTGCCCGACGTGTTTGACAATTCGCAAGGTGGGCTTTTCGATGTCGTGCTCCATCCCGATTTTGAGGCCAATCGTCTGATTTATCTCAGCTATGCCAGCGGCAATGTCGTCCTGAACCGGACCACAATCACCCGCGCACGCCTGTCAGATGATGGGCGTGAGCTTGAAGACGCAGACGTGATTTTTCGTGCCCGTGCCGGTAAGGCAGGCGGCGCGCATTATGGCGGGCGAATGATTTTTCTTCCCGATGGGACATTATTGTTGACCATTGGCGAGGGCTTCATCCGCCGTGAACAGGCACAGGATCCGGACAATCATTTTGGCTCGATTGTGCGCCTGAATGATGATGGCAGCCCGGCGGACGGCAATCCGTTCGCCGAAGACGATGATCCGGCGATTTGGACGATCGGGCATCGCAATCCGCAAGGTATTGCCATCGAACCGGCATCGGGCGAGGTCTGGGCCCATGAACACGGCCCGCAGGGCGGCGATGAGGTTAATCACATTATCGCCGGCGCCAATTATGGATGGCCGGAACGTTCCAATGGCGTCAATTACAATGACAGCGACATCGCCAATCACGCGGTTGGCGACGGGTTTGAACAGCCACTCGCCTTCTGGACGCCCTCCATCGCGCCATCCGGCATGGCCTTCTATACCGGCGAGGCATTCCCGGAATGGACGGGTGATTTGTTTGTCGGTGCGCTCGCAGGACAACATCTCAGACGCCTCGACATTGAAGACGGCGAGATCGTCGATCAGGAAATTCTGCTCGACGCGCTCGAAACCCGTATTCGTGATGTGCGCGATGGTCCGGACGAGTTTTTATACGTCCTGACCGATGACCTGGAAGGCTCGGTCTTGCGACTGGAACCGGCGGACTAACCGCGAAAATCGAACACGGCGCGATTGGTAGCCAGATTGCGCAAAATATAGACGAGCGGTGTATCGAATACGGCGATTGCCGCCTTGAACAGGATTTGCCCGATAATCAGGCTGAACAGGCTCGCCAGGGCCACCGACCCGCCAAAGGCAACGAGAATAAAGACCGCAGAATTGACGATCTGGGCAATGATGGTCGAGATATTATTGCGTACCCAGAGCCGGTTCTTGCCGCGGTCTCGTTCGCGAAAAAAGTGATAAATCAAAACGTCGGTCACCGCCGATACACCAAACGCCACCATGCCCGCAATATTGGCGCGATTGGCACCGCTGAGGACAAACTCGAAGGCCGCTTCATTGTCCGCGGACCAAATGCTCGACAGCTCCACAAAGGGCATGCGCATTTCAACATTCATCCCGATCAGGAACAGCCCCAATACGAGGACGCGGATCACAAGGCCGACGCCAATCACGGCCAGCGCCGCCTTGCGACCCCACACTTCGCTGATCACGTCCGTGGCCGCAAATGTCAGGGCAAAGGCGAACGTGCCGACCGGCACCATGACGCTCCATCCGGGGAAGAGGATTGTGATGGGTTTGATTGCCAGAATCGCGCCGCAAATCAGGCAGGTGATGAACAGGCTGATGGTGAAAATAAAGACAATACCGCGCTCCGGGACAGGGGATTCCCCTGTCTCGCCGGGCAGTTGAGTGTCCGACTCAGTGTTCAAAGTGTCCATTCGCGACCCGGTCCGATCGCGCCTTCTACTCAAAGCAAACTAGCATAAATTGCGGCTCCGCCCAGTTTATTTGATAAAATTCAGGTCGGGCGACGACTACGGAAGGCGGCGGCCAGTGTCCCGTCATCAAGATAGTCGAGCTCTCCACCGACCGGGACGCCGCGCGCCAGGCTGGTGATCTCAACCTCGATTCCGGCCAGCCTGTCGCTGAGATAATGCGCCGTTGTCTGACCGTCGACCGTGGCGTTGAGCGCCAATACAATCTCGCTCACCTCGGGCGATGAGGCGCGCTCAAACAGGCCGGCCATGTTCAGATCTTCTGGCCGGACGCCATCGAGCGCTGACAATGTGCCCCCCAGCACATGATAGCGTCCACGAAAGGCGTTGGCGCGTTCCAGCGCCCAGAGATCGCCAACGGTTTCCACCACACAGATTGACGCCGGATCCCGGCGCGGTGCGGCGCATATCGCGCACGGATTGGTGACATCAACATTGCCGCAAGTCGAACAGGTCTCGATCTTCTCGGCAGCTTCTGCCAGCGCCTCGGCGAGCGGACCCATCAGCGCTTCGCGTTTCTTCAAGAGATGCAGGACGGCGCGGCGCGCCGAACGCGGCCCCAAGCCCGGCAGTTTGGACAAAAGCTGGATCAGGCGCTCAAGTTCAGGACCGGCAATGGATGCGTTCACTGTCATGCCCCCCTGTAAATTGCCGAATCAGATGCGACCAGACTCCCGCATCAGCCACCGAAAGGCGAGGGCATTCCCGGTGGCAATTGCAGACCGCCCGCAGCGTCGGACATGATCCGTTTCTGGACCTCTTCGGCACGGCGGCGCGCATCATTATGGGCCGCGATGATCAGGTCTTCGACGACGGTCACTTCACTGGGCACCAGAATACCGGGATCGATGGACAGACGACGGACATCGCCCTTGGCCGTCATGGTGACAGTCACCAGGCCCGCCCCGGCTTCGCCCGTGACTTCTTCTTCATCAAGCTTGGCCTGTGCATCGGCCATTTTTGATTGCAGCTCTTTGGCCTGCTGCATGATCTTCATGAAATCAGTCATTGGCGTTGCTCCATGCCCGGACGGCCGGTGTCTTCATCGGAGTCGTCGTCATCCATATCGCGAACCTCGACAACTTCTGCGCCGGGAAACAGCGACAGCGCTTCGGCAACGCCCGCATCGCGGCTGGCGGATTCCAGGGTTTCGCGATGTTCGCGGCGTTTCTTTTCCGCCAGCGTTTCACCGCCGCGCGACTCGGTCGTGGCCAGCGCTGCCCAGGTTTCCCCGGTCCACTCCTGCAAGCGTTTGGTCAGGCGCGGCGCAATATCGCCAGGCGCGCCCTTGGCGGGCTCAAACACGATACCGCCGGGCTTGAACGATACCAGTCGCACATAGCGCTCAACATCGGATTTCAACTTGATATCGCGGCGATCGGCGATCAGGGCAACCAGCGCCTCGAAACTCTGCGGTCCGGCTGTGGTTTCCGGCGAGGCCGGGGCGGCATCGGTCTCCGGCGGAGGGGTTGGCTCAAAAGGGCGGTCGCCTTCGGCCACCTCACTGGTTTGTGTATCGGTCTGTTCGCTGGGCGATGAGGCGGAACCGGTAGTTGGTGTTGATTCTTTCGGCGCTGCTGCTGGCGGGTCTGACGGCGTCGATTGTGTCGTCGCTCCGGCCAGCATGCGCGCAGCGTCTTCCGGAGACGGGAGGCTGGCCGCCGAGCCCAGGCGCAACAATGTCATTTCCGCCGCCGTCAACGGGTCAGGCGCTTTGCGGATATCCTCCAGCCCCGTCAGCATGACCTTCCACAACCGTGTCAGCTGAGCGAGCGTAAAGCGCTCGGAAATGACCGTCAGGCGTTCAACGATATTTTTGGGCTCTCCCAAATCCGCCTCAGGACCGGCCGCTTTCAGACGGGTCGCCGCATGGATGTAATCGAGACAATCGCGCGACATGACATCGGGATCGCCGCCCGCATCGTACAGCGCTGCAATTTCATCAAGGGCCTTGCCGTAATCACCATCGAGCGCGGCTTCCAGCAGGTCCAGCACCCGTGCACGGTCGGCCAGACCCAGCATGTCGCGAATTTGCAGCGCATCGACACTGCCCCCGGCATCGCCGCCCTGGACGATGGCCTGATCGAGCAATGACAAGCCATCGCGCACCGAGCCCTCTGAGGCGCGTGCGATCAGTGCAAGGCCTTCATCGTCAACATTCGCATCTTCCAGACCTGCAATCCGGCCCAGATGTTCGGCCAGCACATCACGGTCAATGCGTTTGAGATCAAAGCGCTGGCATCGCGACAGAACCGTGACCGGGACTTTGCGGATTTCGGTCGTCGCGAAGATGAATTTGACGTGCGACGGTGGCTCTTCAAGCGTCTTCAACAAGGCATTGAAGGCCGAGTTCGAGAGCATGTGAACTTCGTCAATAATGTAGACCTTGTAGCGCGCCGAAACCGGCGCATAGCGAACGCCTTCAAGGATTTCACGAATATCACCGACACCGGTATGAGAGGCGGCGTCCATTTCCATCACATCAACATGCGAGGACCGCGCAATCGCGTCACAATGCACGCCGGGTGGATCAAGCACGATCGACGGCGCATCGACATCACTGGATTGATAATTCAAGGCACGCGCGATCAGCCGCGCCGTCGTCGTTTTTCCGATCCCGCGCACACCTGTCAGCATGTAGGCATGCGCAATCCGGCCCGACGCAAATGCGTTGGTCAGGGTACGCACCATGGCGTCCTGACCAATCAGATCTTCAAAGCGGGATGGACGATATTTGCGCGCGAGAACCTGATAGCCGGCGGACTCGTCGGGCATGTCCAACCCCAAGGATGGCCCCGCGTCAGTCTCTGGCGTCTCGGGCGTGTCCATGGGCCTCGTTTCAGTGCGGGTCAGCGGCGTATGGCGCAGGCGGCGTGCTTGGGTTCAAGTGGAAGGCCGGACAGCGACCCAAAGCAAAACTCGTTACGGCTGCTTCCTTCCGGATCTGACCGGGTTGGCGAGGGCTTCGTCCGCGCCGACCTTCCGAGACCGAATATCGCGCCTCTGGCACCGATAGGCAAGGCGGTGCGTGCAGCGCCGATCACTCAAAGCGTTTCTATTCTCTCGGGCAGATCAGAATACGGTCATCAAAGACCGCGCCAACCAGCAACATGTTTTCTGTAACAGCAGCGACACTCGACGCATTCAGCTCGCCG